>CAIUCF010000423.1 GCA_903897565.1 uncultured Rhodospirillales bacterium
GCGTCGGCCTCCTTGCCCTCATGGAAGGGCGGGTTCATGACGATCGCGTCGAAGCATTTCGTGCCGATGCCGGTGCGGACGTCGTGCCAGTGGTAGACGGGCGTCACGCCACCGGCGATCTCGCAGAGATTGCGGCGGGCGGCTGCCAGCGCCAGACCTTCGGCCTCGAACAGGTCGAGCGCGGTGACGCCCGGGCAGCGGCGCAGCACTTCGGCCGAGAGATAGCCCCAGCCGGCGCCGAGGTCGGCCACGCGGCCGGCGAGATCGGCGGGCAGATTATCGGCGAGCAGGGCCGAGCCGCGATCGATCTTGTCCCAGGAATACAGTCCCGGTTGCGAGAAATACCCCGTCTCCGGGACACGGTGCGGCGCGCCGGCTGCAGCCCATTCGCCGAGCGCGGCAGGTGTCGTCGCGTCGCGTTCGATCCAGAAAACCTTGCAGTGATATTTGGCGATCATCTCGACCGGCCCGGCGGCGTCTTCGAGATGACTCGCCACCGAAGCGGCGCCGGTATCGACCCGGCCTGAGCAGACGACCAGCCCGCCCGGTTTCACCGCGGCCCAGGTGCGGGCGAGATTGGCGAGATTCTCGCCCTTATGCTTGGTCAGCAGGCAGAGGCCGAGATCGAAGCTCTCGGGCGGGAGATCGTCGGCCATCGTGAAGCCGGCTTGAGTCAACACATCGTGATCCGGCTTGAAGCTCTGGACGCAGACGAGACCCTGCCGCCAGGTCTCGTCGAGTCCGGCACTCCAGCGCGCGCGCAACAGGAATCCGCGCCCGGGCTCGGGAGGTGTCAGCAGGCCCTTGGCGAAGGGATGGAGCAGGGCGTCGAGCGGCTCGGACATGAGTTCCTGTAATCAACGAAAGACGAGAGCGCAGGTGTTCCCCCCTGCCCGCGCTGTTGTCAACGCCGCTCAATCCTGCTTTGCCGAGGCTTTTGCGTCGCGAGACTAGCCCGCGCCCGCGCGGAGCGCTACATAGAGGCCTCCGCAACGCGCTCGCCAGAGCGCGCCGATCCTGTTTTGTCTTGAGCTTAGGAGATGAGCCCCGCATGTCGCTCGATAAGGCCAGCGTGGCACGCGTCGCCAATTTGGCGCGCATCAAGGTTCCCGCCGATGAGCTCGAAGCCGTCGGCGCCGAACTCAACACGATCCTGCATTGGATCGAGCAGTTGTCCGAGGTCGATACCGACGGCGTCGAGCCGATGAGCAGCGCCGCGGCCGCGACGCTGCGCGTCGCCCGCCCGGATGTCGTCTCCGATGGCAATCGCGCCGACGACATCCTCAAGAACGCACCCGCCGCGAGCCTGGGCTTCTTTACCGTGCCGAAGGTGGTGGAATGACCGATCTGTCCAACCTGACCCTGGCCTCGGCCGCCAAACTGCTGCGCGAGCGCAAAATCTCGGCCGTCGAGCTGACCCAGGCCCATATCGCCGCCGTCGAGTCGATCCGCCCGCTCAACGCCTTCATCACCGAGACTCCGGATCGTGCGCTGGCGCAGGCCGCCGAGTCCGACCGCAAGCTCGCCGATGGCAGCGCCGGCGTGCTCGAAGGCCTGCCGATCGGCATCAAGGATCTGTTCTGCACCAAGGACGTGCTGACGACCGCCGCCTCGCATATCCTCGACGGCTTCAAGCCGCCCTACGAATCGACGGTGACAGAGAAGCTGGCGGCGGCCGGCGCGATCAGCCTCGGCAAGCTCAATCTCGACGAGTTCG
Organism: uncultured Rhodospirillales bacterium; assembly: GCA_903897565.1. Classification (GTDB taxonomy): domain Bacteria; phylum Pseudomonadota; class Alphaproteobacteria; order ATCC43930; family CGMCC-115725; genus CAIXXC01. The sequence goes on from CAIUCF010000423.1 coordinate 1,718, forward strand.
CGATGGGCTCGGCCAATATCACCAGCTATTACGGCCCGGTCGAGAATCCGTGGAAGCGCAACCGCGACGACGCCAAGCTGGTGCCGGGCGGCTCTTCCGGTGGCTCGGCCACGGCGGTGGCGTCGCGCGCGGTGCTGGCCGCGACCGGAACCGATACCGGCGGTTCGATCCGCCAGC
>CAIUCF010000424.1 GCA_903897565.1 uncultured Rhodospirillales bacterium
AAGATCCCGGCGCCGGCGATCACCGAGTTCGGCGAGAGCCGCGGCTGGAAGCAGCCGCCGGACGGGCTGACCGAAGTCTGGTGGCAGAGCCTGGAGGCAATGAATGCGGCGCTCTCCTCGCCCGAGGGCCAGGCGGCAAGTGCGGTCCTCGAGGCCGACGAGCAGAAATTCTGCGACAGCCGCAAGCTCAGCGTCTTCCTCGCCCAGGAAGAGGTGATCTTCGACTACGCCGCGGAGGCTTAGGGACTATCAGCATCGACGCTTCAGTCTCGGGATCGATGCGGCGCTGTCCCACCCCGGCTTGACTCCCCTCCCGCCCGCGCGGAGAGTCGCTGAAAAGCAAGAATACGGGAGGAATCGTCATGGCGCGCTATGATCGGGTGATCCGCAACGGCATGATCGTCGATGGCACGCGGGTCGCGCGCTATCGCAGCGATATCGCCATCAAGGACGGGCTGATTGCCAAGATCGGCCATATCGACCCTTCGGACGCCGACGAGGTGATCGACGCCTCGGGGCTGATCGTCGCCCCCGGCTTCATCGATCTCCACACCCATTACGACGCACAAGTCTATTGGGATCCCTACTGCACCCTGTCCGGCTGGCACGGCGTGACCTCGGTCGCGATCGGCAATTGCGGCTTCGGCTTCGCCCCCGTCAAGCCGGAGCTGCGCGAGCGCTCGATGCTGTCGATGACGCGGGTCGAGGCGATCCCGCTGGCCTCGATGGCCGCCGGCATGCCGTGGGACTGGGTGACCTTCCCGGAATTCCTGGATTCGATCGAGCGCACGCCCAAGGCGCTCAACATCCTGCCCTATGTCCCGGTCGGGCCGATCCTGATCTGGGTACTGGGCTTCGACGACGCCAAGGCCGGGCGCAAGCCGACGGATGCCGAACATGCCGAGATCCGCCGCCTCTTGAACGAATCCATGGATGCCGGCGGCTGTGGTTGGTCGGCGCAACGCATGCTGCCCGACGGCCCGGCCTCGACCCAACGCGATTTCGACGGCACGCCGATGCCGACCGACGTCATGCATGACGATACCTGCCGCGAGCTCGCCAAGGTGCTACGCGACCGCAACGAGGGCTTCATGCAGATGCTGCTGGTCTCCGGCGACAACGCCGCCGACCGCGCCTTCTACGAGGAAATGGCCGAGACCAGCGGCCGGCCGATGCTGATGAATGTGGTCCAGGCCTTCGACCAGCGCCCGCATATCCATCGCAAGGTGCTGCAATGGCTGAAATCCTGCCGCGAGCGCGGCATCCGCGTCGTCGGCCAGGGCGTCACCACGGATGCCGGTTTCGGGTTCACCTTCGAGGACTGGAACCTGTTCGACGACTCACCCACCTGGCGCGAGGCGACCACGGGAACACTCCAGGAGCGCCTCGCCAAGCTCGGCGACCCGGGGCGGCGCCAGGGGTTGAAGGACATGATGCCGATCACCTCGACCGGCGCCTTCGAGGAGATCGTCATCACCGGGCCGAAGCTGCCGCATAACCAGAAGTGGCTCGACCATACCTTGAAGATCGCCGGCGACAAGATGGGCGGCAAGCACCCGGTCGACGTCATGCTCGACCTCGCCGTCGACGAGAATCTCGAGACCGAATTCTTCGCCGCCGCGCCCAGCACCAAGATCGAGTATCTCAAGGAGATCGTCGACGATCCCTATATCCTGTTCGGCGTCTCCGACGGCGGCGCCCATACCAAGTTCCTGACCGCCGGGCGCTACCCGACCGAGACGATCTGCAAGGTGGTGCGCGAGCACGGCATGATCTCGCTCGAGGAGGTGCATTGGCGGCTCTCGGCGCTGCCGGCCCAGGTCGCCGGCTTCAAGGATCGCGGCGTGCTGCGCGAGGGCGCGCCCGCCGATATCATCGTCTACGACTACGAGAACCTGAAGATCCTGCCCGAGGAGATCCTCCACGACCTGCCCGGCGGCGAATGGCGCCGCGTGCAGCGCGCCTCGGGCTATCGCTATGTCCTCGTCAACGGCGAGGTCACGATCCGCGACGAGCAGCCGACCCACACCCATTCCGGTGTTCTCCTGCGGCACGGCGGCGGCGTCGAGGCGATGCGGCAAGCGGCGGAGAAAGAGGCAGGGTCGCGCCCGTTTCTTCCCTCGTCATTGCGAGCGCAGCGAAGCAATCCAGAGCCATCGCACGCTCTGGATTGCTTCGTCGCGTCGCTCCTCGCAATGACGAATTAGGTTGAGAACCCCGCCGCGACCGCCAGCTCGTCGATCAGCAGCTTGTGGAAATCGACGATGCGCGCGCTCGGCTGCCACAGGGTGAAGAACTCCAGCTCCGGGTCGACCACCGGCGTGGTCTCGCCGCTCAGGGCCTCCATGATCGCCTGGCCGCAGAACGGGACATAGGCTTCCGAGTAGCCACCCTCATGGATGATGGCGAGGCGGCCTCCACACAGGTTTTCCGCCAGCGCCTTGATCCGCAAAGTCATCTCGCGATAGGTGCCGCTGTGCAGCAGCATGCGGGCGAGCGGGTCGACGGCGTTCGCGTCGAGGCCGCTGGCGACCACGATCAGCTCCGGCTTGTAGGCTTCGAGCGCCGGCGCCACCAGCTTGTCGAAGGCATAGAGATAGGTGTCGTGGCCGCTGCCGGCGGGCAGCGGGATGTTGAGATTATAGCCGAGCCCGGCGCCGACGCCGCGATCCTCGGTGCCGACATAGCCGGGCGGGAAGCAGCGTTCCTGGTGCAGCGAGATGGTGAGCGTATCGGCGCGGTCGTAGAAGATCGCCTGGGTGCCGTTGCCGTGATGGACGTCCCAATCGACCACCGCGATCCGTGACAGACCATGCTTGGCGCGCGCCGCCTCGATCGCGATCGAGAGATTGGCGAGCAGGCAGAACCCCATCGGCGTCGCCGGCAGGCAGTGATGGCCGCCCGGCCGGCACAGCGCATAGGCATTGTCGAGCTCCCGCGTCACCACCGCCTCGACCGCCGCCTTGGCGAGGCCGGCCGAGAGCAGGGCGATCTCGTAGCCGCCCTTGCTGAACGGCGCCAGCATGCCGAGATCGCCGCCGCCGGCATCGCTCGCCGCCTTGAAGCGGGCGATATAGTCGGGATCATGGACACGAAGGAGATCCTCGAGCGTGACGGGTTCGATCTCCGGCATCACGAGCTTCTTCGCGAGTCCGGAAACCGTGACCAGATTGGCGAAGCGGCGCTTGGAATCCGGGGTATCGGCGCCGTAGCTGCCGGTCGGCGGCTGCACCCAGTCGCCGACCGGCATGAACAGCGCCTGCACCCCGGTCGAATGCCAGAACACCCGTTCATCGACGTAGAAACCGGTCCGCGACATGCCATGTCCTCCCTGAAGGTCGTCGGCGGGACCGTTGACCGGCCCTCGCTCGTCTCGCGAGCCTAGCACGAGCGCTCGGCGAAAGCCTCGCTTCTGACCCGACAAACCCCATGCTACGATCCCTTCGGGCGAGGCGCCGCAAGAGCGCAGGCCGGGAGGGTCGCGATGGTTGTCGAGGATAGCAGTTCAGGAACCGGGCAATGCCTGTGCGGGGCGGTGCGCTACCGCTACCAGGGCAAGCCGGCGAGCGTCGGGTTGTGCCAGTGCCGGCGCTGCCAGCGGCAATCCGGCTCGGCTTTCCTGATTGGCGTGGTGTTTCCGGCCGAGGCGGTGACCATCGAGGGCGAGCTCGCGGTTTACGAGGCGGCCGTCCATGACGGCAGCCGGTTGTGGCGGCATTTCTGCCGCACTTGTGGCTCGGCGGTAATGATCACGCTCGACCGCTTCCCGCAGATCCGCTCGATGATGGGCGGCACCATCGACGATCCCGACATTGTCCAGCCGAGCTTCAGCATCTGGTGCTCGGAGGGCCAGGGCTGGCTCCGCCTGCCCGAGGCCGTCACCTGTTTTCCCGACTACCCGGACGGCACCTTCGCTTAGAGCCGGCCGCCTTTTTGAGAGGACACCCCTCATGACCGAACTCGACCCCCGCCGCATGACCTCGGTAACCGCCGCGATGGGCTACCTGCCGGCGTCGGAGACCGCCGCGCGCTACACCATCATGCCGCCCTCGACCGGTCGCGAGAGCGGGGTGCCGCCGCGCATCGTCGAGGACATCCCGATCTACGACTGCCGTGCGGTCGCGCGTCGGCTCGATATCGAGGCCGTCGGCTTCACCCTGCGCGACCAGGCGCTACCGGAGATCGATTACCGTGATCCTGCCGCGGTCAAGGCGGTCTACTACCCGGCGATCGCGGCCCTGATCAAGCAGACCGTCGGGGCCCTCGACGTCTTCGTGTTCGACCACAATATCCGCAGCGTCGAAGGCGCCGCCAGCGGCGAGCGCGGCGTGCGGGCCCCCGTCGCCGACGCCCATGACGACTATACCGAGATCTCAGGCCCGAAACGCGTCCGCGATATCCTCACCGAGCAGGGTCGCACCGATCTGCTCGGCCATCGCGCCGCGCTGATCAATGCCTGGCGGCCCCTGCGCGGTCCGGTCAAGGACTGGCCGCTCGCGGTCTGCGATCCCCGCACGGTCGCACCCTCCGAATTCATTCCCGCCGCCATCGATCACTACGCCGAGAGCGATCTGACGAAGCCGAGCCACAGCGGCGAGATCTATTCGATGCATTACAACCCGCGCCATCGCTGGTTCTACGTCGCCGACCAGCAGCCCGGCGAGGTGCTGGTGTTCACATGCTATGACTCGTCGACCGCCAGCAGAACGCGCTTCGCCCCACATAGCGGCTTCCTGCATCCCGATCTGCCGGCGCAATACCTGCCGCGGATCAGCATCGAGGCGCGCGCCGCCGTGATCTATCACGAACCCGCGTAGGGCCATGCGCGAGGACATCGAATTCGCTGCCGACGGCGTCAGCTTACGCGGCTGGCTGTTCGCCCCGGAGGATCGCCCCCGCCCGTTCCCGGCGGTAATCATGGCCCATGGCTTCTCCGCGGTGAAGGAAATGGGCCTCGCCGATTACGCGGCCGTGTTCACAGCGGCCGGCCTGGCGGTGCTGGTCTATGACCACCGCAACCTCGGCGCCAGCGACGGCAGCCCGCGTTTCGAGATTGATCCGGTGGCGCAGCTGCGCGACTACCGCCACGCCATCACCTATCTCGAAGCCCTGCCCGGGATCGACCCCGCCCGCATCGGGCTCTGGGGCACCAGCTACAGCGGCGGCCTCGTGCTGATGGCCGCGGCGCAGGATCGCCGGGTCAAATGCGTCGTCGCCCAGGTCCCGTTCATCAGCGGCTACGATACCTTGATGAAATGGGCGGCCCCCGAGCTTCGCGCGCTGTTCCACGAGACCCAGGAGACCGAGCGGCGCTCGCTTGCCGCCGGCAACCCGCCGCGCCTTGTCCCGGTCTGCACCCGCGAGCCCGGCGCGCCGCTGCAGCCGCCCGGCTACAGCACCTATGATTATTTCCACGGCTTCGGCGATGCCGTGACCGCGATCTGGGGCAACCGCATCACCGTGCGCTCGCAGGGGCTGCGTCAGGAATACGAGGCGATGCCCTGGCTCGAGCGCATCGCGCCGACGCCAATGCTGATGATCATCGCCGATGACGACGGCATCACGCCCACCGAAATCTGCCGTGCCGCCTATGACAAGGCCCTCGAACCCAAGCAGCTGCTCGTGATCCCCGGCGGCCATTACGCGCCCTATCTCGACGGCTTCGCCCGGAGCAGCGGCGCGGCCCGCGATTGGTTCGCAACCCACCTCAATGCGACTTGAGCCCCGCCAGGGTCAGGATGCCCCGCAGGACCAGCGCGACCACGCCCAGCGCCGCGACGCTCGCCGCCCAGATCAGCACCAGCCAGCCGAGCCGGCGCAACAGGCCGGGGCGGGCCTCGGCCGGGGCCATCAGTGATAGCCCTCGCCGGCCCTGACCTTGCCGCGGAACACGTAATACGCCCAGGTCGTATAGACCAGGATGATCGGGATGATGAACAGCGCCCCGACCAGGGCGAAGCCCATGCTCTGCGGCGGCGCCGCGGCGTCCCAGATCGTCACCGAAGGCGGGATGATATGCGGCCACAGGCTGATCAGCAGCCCGCTATAGCCGAGGAACAGCAGCAGTAGCGACAACAGGAACGGCCGCAGCTGGGCATCGCCCCGCAACAGCTTCAGCAGCAACACGCTGGTCGCCAGCACCAGGACCGGCACCGGTATCAGGAAGTACAGATTCGGTAGGCTGAACCAGCGCCGGGCAACATCGGGATGGACCAGCGGCGTCCAGATGCTGACCACCCCGGTCACCGCCAGCAACGCCAGGGTCGCCGGCTGCGACAGCGCCCGCATCCGCCGCTGCAGATCGCCCTCGGTCTTGTAGATCAGCCAGGTCGCGCCGAGCAGGCCATAGGCCGCGATCAGCCCGGCGCCGGTGAACAGGCTGAACGGCGTCAGCCAGTCGAGCGCGCCGCCCTGATAGGAGGGGCCATCGACATGGAAGCCGTTGATATAGGTGCCCAGGCACACGCCCTGGAAGAAGGTCGCGATATAGGAGCCCCAGGCGAAAGCATGGTCCCAGAACCAGCGCTGGTTCTCATCCGCCTTGAAGCGGAACTCGAAGGCGACGCCGCGCCAGATCAACCCCGCCAGCATGAACAGGATCGGCAGGTAGAGCGCACTCAGCAGTACCGAATAGGCGAGCGGAAAGGCCGCCAGCAACCCGGCGCCGCCGAGCACCAGCCAGGTCTCGTTGCCGTCCCAGACCGGCGCCACGGTATTGACCATGGTGTCGCGTTCATCGTGATCGCGGACGAAGGGGAACAGGATGCCGATGCCGAGATCGAAGCCGTCCATGATAACGTACATCATCAGCCCGAAACCGATAATGGCGATCCAGATCAGGGGGAGATCGATGCCCATGGCGCTCACCGCGTCCCGCCGGAGGGGATCGGCGCGTCGGGCCGATCGGGAAAGGCCGAGAGCGGGCGCGCCGGCCGCTTATGCGGGATCTCTGCCTCGTTCGGATGCGGATCGTCATGGATCGACGGCCCCTTGGCGACCAGCTTGACGAGGTAGCCGACCCCTGTGCCGAAGACCAGGACATACATCACCACGAACAGCCCGAGCGTGGTCGCGAGCGCCATCGGCGAGTGGGTCGAGACCGCGTCCTTGGTCCGCATCACGCCGTAGACCACCCAGGGCTGGCGACCCATCTCGGTGGTGATCCAGCCGGCCAGCAGCGCGATGAGCCCGCTCGGCCCCATCAGGAGCGCGACGCGCAGGAACAGCCGGTTGCGGAAGATCCGGCCGCCCGGCCGCAGCGCTAGCCCGCACAGTGCCAGCAGAATCATCAGCATCCCCAGCCCCGCCATCACCCGGAAGGTCCAGAACACCACCGTCGAATTCGGCCGGTCGATCGCGGCGAAGGATTTGAGACCCGGCACCCGGCCGTTCCAGCTATGGGTCAGGATCAGGCTGCCGAGATGCGGGATTTCGATGGCGTAACGCGTCGTCTCGGCCGCCATATCGGGCAGGCCGAACAGGATCAGCGGCACCGCCTCGCCCGGCGTGTCGACCCAAAGCCCCTCCATCGCCGCGATCTTGGCGGGCTGGTATTTCAAGGTGTTGAGGCCATGGGCGTCGCCGATCACCGCCTGCAGCGGCGCCACCAGCAAGATCATCCACATCGCCATCGACAGCATCTTGCGCACCGCCGGCTCGTCGCGGCCCTTCAACAGATGCCAGGCGCCCGAAGCGCCGACGAACAGCGCCGTCGCGAGATAGGCCGCCATCGTCATATGCAGCAGGCGATAGGGGAAGGACGGGTTGAAGATCACCTTGAGCCAGTCGACCGGCACGATCCTGCCGCCGATGATCTCATAGCCCTGCGGCGTCTGCATCCAGCTGTTGGACGCGAGAATCCACGTCGCCGAGATCAGGGTGCCGAGCGCGACCATCAAGGTCGCGAAGAAATGCAGCGCCGGCCCGACCTTGTTCCAGCCGAACAGCATGACTCCCAGGAAGCCCGCCTCGAGAAAGAAGGCGGTCAGCACCTCATAGGCCAGCAGCGGCCCGGTGACGCCGCCGGCGAAGGCCGAGAAATAGCTCCAGTTGGTGCCGAATTCATAGGCCATCACCAGGCCCGAGACGACGCCCATGGCGAAATTGAGGGCGAAGATCTGCAGCCAGAAGCGGTAGAGATCGCGATAGACCGGCCGCTTGACCAGCAGCCACAGCGCCTCCAGCACGGCGAGATAGCTCGCCAGCCCGATCGTGATGGCGGGAAAGACGATATGGAACGAGACCGTAAACCCGAACTGGATCCGTGCCAGATCCAGGGCGCTGAAGCCGAACATGGCGTGCTCCTTACCGTCGCGTGCCGCAAACGCCACGCATTCTCACAAATACTCTGCGATTGCAAAATGTATAGGTGGCACTACTGCGACATTGTGGAGCATGGGGGCCGGGCGGCCCCGACCATTACTCGGCGACGATGATCGTCACCCCGGCGGTTGCCAGCTCGGCGGTCCCCGCGTTGGTGCCCGTGATCAGGTGCGAGATCTTGCCAACGGCGGCGGCAGTAACGCGGCAGCGGGCGTTGAGCTTGCGCGCCGTCGCAACGATCACGGTGTGGTGCGACTGCTCCATCATCCGTTGCGCCAGGGCGGCGTCGTTGGGATCGACGAAGGTGATGCCGGCCTCGAGCGAGATGGCGTCCGGCGCGATGATCGCGACATCGGCGTTGATCTGCGCCACCATCGACAAGGTGAAATGCCCTGTCGTCGCCAGCGAGGTCGTGCGCATGAAGCCGCCGAGCAGGCAGGTGGTGACGTTCGGGCTTTCGGCGAGCTTGGAGGCGACATTGACAGCGGGAGTCGCGGCGAAGACCTCGATCCCCGCCGAAACGATCGCCTTGGCGACGGCGACAATGGTCGAGCCGTCATTGAGAAACACGGTGCCGCCGGCGGGGACGAAGCGGATCACCGCCTCGGCGATGCGGCGCTTCTCGTCGACGTCTTCCAACTCGCGCTTGGCGAAGTTCTGATCGGCAAAGCGCAGCACCTGGACGGCGGCGCCGCCGCGGGTCCGCTCGAGCGTGCCTTCAGCCTCCAGCACGGCGAGGTCACGCCGGATCGTCGCCGGCGAAGCGGCGAGTAATTCGCAGAGCTGCTCCACCGAGACGGTCTCGTGCGCGAGCATCAGGCGTTTCAACTCGGCACGACGGTTGGCCGGGTTTCGCGATTTTTTTCTTGGCACCCCGATCACCTGTCCAGCGTCACTTAATCGATCATTATCGCTCACATAGTTCATTTTTCTGATTGAACTTTTGCAGCAATGCCAGCAATCATGATCACAAGATGTGCTAGCTACTCTTAATTTCAATCCATTTCACTGGAGATCGGCGCTATGTCGGAACTCACCGAACAGCAGATTCTTGAAAGCGATGCGGCGACATTGCACAAGATGGGGTACGCGCAGGAGTTGGCCCGACGCATGGGCGGCTTTTCCAACTTCGCCATCTCGTTCTCGATCATCTGTATTCTCGCGGGCGGCATCACCGCCTTCCAGGTCGGCTTCTCCGCCGGCGGCGGCGCCGGCGTCTTCCTCGGCTGGATCGTCGGCTCCGCCTTCGCGATGGTCGTGGCGCTGTCGATGGCGCAGATCGCCTCGGCCTACCCGACCGCGGGCGGCCTTTACCACTGGTCCTCGATCCTCGGCGGGCGCGGCTGGGGCTGGGCGACGGCCTTCGTCAACCTGCTCGGGCTGATCTTCGTCGTCTCCTCGGTCGATGTCGGCGTCTACTCGCTGTTCAACAGCCTGATCCTCGGCAACATCTTCGCGATCGACACCTCGAAATGGGGCCCGCTACAGCAGGCGCTGGCGGTCACCGTGATCACCTTCAGCCAGGCCGCTTTCAACTGGGCCGGCATCAAGGTCACGACGATCCTGACTGATTTCTCGGGTTACCTGATCCTCTTCGTCGCCGTCGTGCTGACCGCCACCATGTTCTATGGCGCGCCGCATCTCGACCTCAGCCGGCTCGTCACCTTCACCAACAACTCCGGCGATCCGGGCGGCGGCGTGATCCCGCACAGCGACAGCATCGCCTATGTCTTCCTGATGGGCCTGCTGCTGCCGGTCTACACGATCACCGGCTTCGACGCTTCGGCCCACACCTCGGAAGAAACCCGCGACGCCCGCCGCGCCGTGCCGAAGGGCATGCTCAACGCCGTGTTCTGGTCGTTCGCCTTCGGCCTGGTGATGGTCTCGTCCTTCATCCTGGCGATGCCGGACACCAAGAAGTCGGCGCTCGACGGCGCCAATGTCTTCTTCAACCTGTTCGCCAACCTGGCCGTGCCGACGGCGCTCAAGAACGCGCTCTACATCGGCATCGTCGTCGCCAACTACCTCTGCGCGCTGGCCGGCATGACCTCGATCTCGCGCATGGTCTTCGCCTTCGCCCGCGACGGCGGCCTCCCGTTCCACGCGGCGCTGCGCAAGGTCAGCCCGACCCATCGCACCCCCGGCAACGCGATCTGGCTCTCTGCCGTGCTCGCGATCGCCTCGACGCTCTATTCGCCGGCCTTCGGTGCGCTCGCCGCCGGTTGCGCGATGTTCCTCTATGTCTCCTACGCCATGCCGATCCTTGCCGGCATCTTCGCCGAGGGCAAGAGCTGGACCGAGTTCGGCCCGTTCCGCCTCGGCGGGTTGTCGAAGCCGATCGCGGTGCTTGCCGTGCTCGGCACCGGCGTCGTCGCCTATGTCTGCGTCCAGCCGCCGAACGACATCCTCATCAACTACAGCATCGGCCTGGTCGTGCTGATGCTGGTGCTGTGGTTCGGTGTCGCCCGCAAGCACTTCCCCGGCCCGCCGATCGGCGCTGCCGCGGTCGCCGCCCGCGCCCAGGAAATCGCCCTGGAAGAGCGCGCCGTCGGCGAGACCTGAGGCTATCCACAGGCGCGTCCCGCCTTGGCGGGGCGCGTTTTCTGCGATTGAGAGCGCGGTTGCCATCGGTCTGACCGGGAAGCGACCGCGCTTTTTGCTTTGATGAGAGGGATGACACTGTCCGCCACGGCTTCGAACCGGGTTCACGACATCGCGATCATCGGCGCCGGCGTCGTCGGCTGCGCGGTATTTCGCGAATTCACCCTCGCCGGGCTCGACTGTGTGCTGATCGAGCGCGACGCCGACATCATCTCCGGCGCCAGCAAGGCCAACAGCGCTCTGCTCCATACCGGGTTCGACGCCACGCCGGGCACGGTGGAAGCCGCCTGCGTGCGCGACGGCTATCGCCGCTATCGTCAGATCCATGAGCGCATGAACCTGCCGCTGCTCGAAACCGGCGCGCTCGTCGTCGCCTGGAGCGAGGAGCAGCGCGCCAAGCTCCCGGGCATCGTCGCCCAGGCCCATGCCAATGGCGTCACCGACGTCTTCGAGATCGCCGCGGGGGCCGTCCAGGCCCGCGAGCCGGGGCTCGGGCCGGGTGTCGCAGGCGGTGTGTGGATCCCCGGCGAGGCCGTGATCGACGCCTGGTCGGCCCCGCTCGGCTATGCCTTGCAGGGCCTGCTCAACGGCGGCACTCTGCTTCGAAACACCGAGGTGACGGGCGGCACGCTCGATGACAGGGTCTGGACCTTGACCACCGCCACCGGCCCGACGATCCGGGCAGGCATCGTGATCAATTGCGCCGGCAATTACGGCGATCTCGTCGAGGCGATCGCGCGGCCGAGCCCGTTCGCGATCACGCCGCGCAAGGGCCAGTTCCTGGTCTACGACAAACCCGCCTACGACCTGATCCGCTCGATCATCCTGCCGGTGCCGACCGCCCGCACCAAGGGCATCGTCATGACCCGGACCGCCTATGGCAATCTTCTGGTCGGGCCGACCGCGGAAGATCAGGCCGAGCGCCGCATCGCCACCATCGAAGCCGCGACCCTGGAACAACTCGCCGATGCCGGCCGCCGGATGCTTCCCGGCCTCGCCGCGGTTCCGGTCACCACCGCCTATGCCGGGCTGCGCCCCGCGACCCAGTTCAAGGATTACCAGATCGAAGCACTGCCGGAGCGGCGCTGGATCACCATCGGCGGCATTCGCTCGACCGGGCTGACCGGCTCGCTCGGCATCGCCGCGCTGGCGGCCGAACTCTACGCCAGCCATTTCGGCGCGCTCAAACCGCTCGCCGATCCCCTCTGGCCGCGCCTGCCCAACCTCACCGAGGAACTGCCGCGGCCCTCCGCGCAAGCCGGACGCAGCGAGATCGTCTGCCATTGCGAGCTCGTGACCCGGGACGAGATCGTCGCCGCCCTCGACGGCCCGCTGCCTGCGGGCTCGCTCGGGGGCTTGCGCCGCCGCACCCGCTGCATGATGGGTCGCTGCCAGGGCTTCTATTGTTCGCGCCGGGTACTGGAACTCGCAGCGCCGAAGATTCCGGGTCTGCTCCATGCGTAGCGTCACCATCATCGGCGCCGGACCGGCCGGCTTGAGCGCGGCGCGGGTCCTGGTCGCAAACGGGCTGCGCGATGTCCTGGTGCTGGAGCGCAATCCCGAGCCCGGCGGCTTGCCGCGGTTCTGCGACCATCTCGGCTGGGGCGTGCTCGACCTGCACCGGCTGTGGCGCGGCCCGCGCTACGCCCGTGAACTCGTGCGCCGCGCCGCCGGTGCCGAGATCCGCACCAACGTCACCGTCACCGGGTTCGAGCCGGGAGGCCGCATCCGGGTGACGAGCCTGGACGGCCCCGCCGTGATCGAGAGCCAGATCGTCCTGATCGCGACCGGCATCCGCGAGACCCCGCGCGGCCCCCGCCTGGTCTCCGGCACCCGCCCCTGGGGCGTGACCACGACCGGCGCGTTTCAGGAGATGGCGCAGGCCGGCCAGGTCCCGTTCCGCAAGCCCGTGATCATCGGCAGCGAGCTTGTCTCCTTTTCGGCAATCATGACCGCGCGCCACGCCGGCATCCGCCCGGTCGCGATGGTCGAGGCCAACGCCCGCATCACGGCGCGCCGGCCGGGCGACCTGATCGCCCGCCATGTCTTCGGCGTCCCCGTGCTCACCGCGACCCGGCTCGTCGAAATCCGAGGGCTGGACCGCGTCGAGTCCGTCATCGTCGAACACGAGGGCGCGCGTCGCGAGATCGCCTGCGACGGCGTCGTCTTCACCGGTGCTTTCGTCCCCGAGGCCTTCGTCGCCAAAACCTCGGGCCTCGCCATCGATCCCGGCAGCGGCGGCCCGGCGATCGACAATTTCTACCGCTGCTCCGACCCGAGCTATTTCGCCGCCGGCAATGTCCTGCGCCCGGTCGAGCATTCGGGGGTCGCCGCGGCCGAAGGCGCCCGCGCGGCGGCCGCGATCGCGATGGCGCTGCGTGACGGCCTCCCCTCGCCGGGCGGCGCGATCGCCGTCTCGGTCGGCGGTGCGATGCGCTATGTCTATCCGCAGCGCCTGATCGTCGAGCACCTTCCCCTGCGCCTGTTCGGCCGCGCCGCAGCCGCCCATCAGGGCCGCTTGCGGATCCTGGCCGATGACGCGGTCATCGCGAGCCGCCCGATTTCGGTTCTGCCGGAACGCCGCATCGCGATGACGATTCCCGCGGGCGATCTCGCCGGCCGCCATGCCGTCTCGATCCTGCTCGACTGAGGAGTGAGTCCGATGCCGTCCATCCTCGCCATCGATCAGGGCACGACCTCGACCAAGGCCTATCGCGCCGATGACGCCGGCGGGGTCGTCCTGGTCGGCAATCGCAGCCACCGCCAGATCCGCCCGCATCCCGGCTGGGTCGAGCATGACGCCGTGGAACTGCTCGGCAATATTCAGGCTTTGCTGGCGGCGGCAGGTAGCGTCGAGATGGTCGGCCTCGCCAACCAGGGCGAGACGGTGATCGCCTGGGACGCCCAGACCGCACGCCCGCTCGGCAACGCCATCGTCTGGCAGGATGACCGCACCAATGCAGTCACCACGAAATTGCGGGAAGACGGGCATGAGCCGCTGTCGCTGGCGCGTGCGGGACTACCGCTCGACCCCTATTTCTCGGCGACCAAGCTACGCTGGCTGTTCGACCATATCGACGATGCCGCGAGCTTGCGGCAGCAGGGCCGATTGCGGCTCGGGACCAGCGATGCCTTCTTCATCAGCGCGCTCACCGGTATCTTCGCCACCGACGTCTCGACCGCCTCGCGCACCGGATTGATGAACTTGAGGAGCCGCAGCTGGGATCCCGAGCTTTGCGCGCTGTTCGGCGTCCCCATCGACTGCCTGCCTGAAATTCGCCCGACCGTCGGCGATTTCGGCGCCCTGCCCAGCGGGGCGAGATTGGTCGCGAGCGCGGTCGACCAGCAGGCCTCGTTGTTCGGCCACGACTGTCAGCATGCCGGCGACATCAAGATCACCTTCGGCACCGGCGCCTTCGCGCTCGGCCTGACCGGGCCCGTGCCGATGATGGGCGGCAGCGCCGGCCTCCTGCCGACCGTCGCATGGCAGCTCGGCGACGCCCCCGCGCAATACGCGCTCGAAGGCGGGATTCTGACCGCCGGATCCGCGCTCGAATGGCTACGCGAGGTCGGGCTGCTCGATGATTTTGCCGCGCTCGACGTCGCGACGGGAAGCAGTGCGGCCGACCGCGGGCTGTTCTTCGTCCCCGCCCAGGGCGGCCTCGGCTGCCCCTATTGGGATCGCAGCGCCCGCGGCGGCTGGATCGGCATCGGACTAGACACGCCGCGCGCCGATCTGGCGCGCGCCGTCGTCGAGGGCATCGCGCTGCGCGCCGCGCAGATCGTCGCCGCCTTCGCCACGGCCGCCCCGGTGGGTCGTGTCTCGATCGATGGCGGGCTCAGCCAGAGCGGCTATTTCCGCCAGTTCCTGGCCAATGTCCTGGGCCGCGAGATCAGCGTCGCCGGGAGTTCCGACCTTACCGCGATCGGCATGCTCGGGTTATGCGCGACCCGTCTCGGCGCTGCGGCAGGCCTGCCCGGTCATTGGGACCTGGTCACGCCGGAAGCCGGCGACAGCGCGGCGCTCCGCGCCAAATTCGCCGACGCGGTCGAGCGCGTCCGCGGCTGGGCGTAACCGCTCAAGCGGCCCTGTCGATCGAAAATCGCTGCATCAATTCGTCGGGAAACAACGGCTTGGCAAAGAAATAGCCCTGGCCGGTGTGACAGCCGAGGCTGTGCAGAACCTCGAATTGTTCGATCGTCTCGATGCCCTCCGCCACCACCGAGAGGCCCAGCGCCTGAGCCATCGCGATAATGGTCTGGGCGATGGCGCGATCATCCGGGTTGGTGGCGACCTCGTCGACGAAGGTGCGGTCGATCTTCAGCTCGTCGATCGGATAGCGCCGCAGATAGGCGAGCGAGGAATAGCCGGTGCCGAAATCGTCGATGCTCAAATGGACGCCGCAGCGCTTCAGTGACTCGAGCTGCTCCTGGGCGCGGTCGGGATCGGCCATCAGCGCGCTTTCGGTCAGTTCGATGGTCACGTGCCTGGGGTCGACGCGATATTCCTCG
>CAIUCF010000425.1 GCA_903897565.1 uncultured Rhodospirillales bacterium
CCCGGCATAGGCGAGGCCGCCGACCCCGGCGGTCACTCCGGGCACCACGCGGAAACGGATGCCGGCCGCCACCAACGCCAGGGCCTCCTCGCCGCCGCGACCGAACACGAAGGGATCGCCGCCCTTCAATCGCAGGACGCGAAGCCCGGCACGGGCATGTTCGATCAGCCGCAACGAGATATCTGGCTGCTTCGGCGAGGGCCGGCCGCCGCGCTTGCCGGCATATTCGAGCACGGCGTCCGGCGCGGCGAGGCCGAGAATGCGCTCATCGACCAGGGCATCATAGACGACGATATCGGCGCTCATCAGCGCGTGCTGGGCCAGCAAGGTCACGAGACCGGGGTCGCCGGGACCGGCGCCGACGAGCCAGACCGTGCCGGGTTCGAACACCGGGAAGTCGAGGCCGGCGCGGGTGGAATTGGTCATCATACGCCGATTGTGTTACCCAAGCGGCGCGCGGAGGCAATGGCCTATCGCGGTGGAGGCCAAGCTTTGAATGACACGCAACCCCTCGTCCGGCTGGTCAAGCTGGTCGCCAATCTCGGCTATGGCAGCCAGAAGGACGCCCGCTACATGATCCAGGACGGTCGCTTGACCGCCCCGGACGGCACGCCTTATGACGTCGACGCCAAGGTCCGCCACGATGATGTCCGGCTCGACGGCGAGCCGCTCGACCCCGCGCAGGGTGTCGTGCTGATGCTCAACAAACCCGCGGGCTATACCTGTTCAACCAAGGATCCGGGCCGGCTGATCTATCAGCTCCTGCCCGACCGCTTTGCGCGTCGCAACCCGATCATCGCCACCGTCGGCCGGCTCGACCGCGATACCACGGGCCTGCTGCTGCTGACCGACGACGGCGCGTTCCTGCACAAGATCATCTCGCCGCGCAGCAACGTGCCGAAGATCTACGAGGTTACCCTCGCCCGGCCATTGCAGGGCAACGAGGCCGAGATCTTCGCCGCTGGCTCGCTGATACTGAACTCCGAGACCGAGGTCCTGGCGCCGGCGGTGCTGGACGTCCTCGGCCCGAAACACGCCAGGGTCACGGTGACCGAAGGGCGCTATCACCAGGTTCGGCGGATGTTCGCCGCCGTCGGCAATCACGTCGAAACCCTACATCGCCCGCAGGTCGGCGGCCTGACCCTGGGCGATCTGCCCTCGGGTCAGTGGCGGGCGCTCAACCCGGCCGAAATCGCCAGCCTCTTTGTCTGATTCCACGCATTAGGAGACCCGCCATGTCCAAGACCGCCCTCATCACCGGCGCCAGTGCCGGCATCGGCCAGGCTGCGGCACGGCTGTTCGTCGCCGCGGGCTGGCGCGTGATCGGCACCGGACGTCGCGCCGAGCGGCTTGAAGCCCTCGCCGCCGAACTCGGTCGTGACAAGTTCCACGGTGCGGTATTCGACGTCCGCGACGAGGCGGCCCGGGACGAGGCGCTCGCAGCCTTGCCCGAAGGCTTCCGCGAGATCGATCTCCTGATCAACAATGCCGGACTCGCGCTCGGCGTGAAGAAGGCGCAGGACGCCGATCTGGCGCAGTGGAAGACCATGGTCGACACCAATGTCGTGGCATTGATGTCGATCACCCACCGGCTGCTGCCCGAATTGATCGCGCGCAAGGGCGCCATCATCAATATCGCCTCGGTTGCGGGCAGCTACCCCTACCCGGTCGGCAATGTCTATGCCGGCACCAAGGCGTTCGTGCAGCAGTTCACGCAATGCCTGCGGACCGATCTCCACGGCAAGGGCGTTCGCGTCACGCAGATCGACCCGGGCATGGCCGAGACCGAGTTCACCCTGGTGCGCACCGATGGCGACAAGGCCGCATCCGCCGCGGCTTACGGCGGCATGAACCCGATGACCGCCGCGGATATCGCCGCCACCCTGCTGTGGATCGCCGACCTGCCGCCGCATCTCAACATCAACATCCTCGAGATCATGCCGGTGAGCCAGTCGCTGGCGGGATTCCAGATCGCGCGGGAGGGGTAACCCTCACCTCGTCATCCCCGCGCAGGCAGGGATCCAGAAAACGTTTCAGCCGCCAGGCAGTTGGGCTGCTGTCGAGATAGTGTGGATTCCCGCCTTCGCGGGAATGACGACAAGGCGTGTGGGCTCAGCGAATCGCCTCGATCACTTTGTAGAGACCCGTTTCCGCCACGACCTTGAAGCGGCGGAACGCGAGCTTCAGGGCGTGCTCGTACGGCAGTTGCCGGTTCGCGACCATGTACAACCGACCGCCGAGCACGAGCCCATCCGCTGCTGCCGCGATGAAGCGCTGACCGAGGCTGGCGTCGGCCTCCTTGCCCTCATGGAAGGGCGGGTTCATGACGATCGCGTCGAAGCATTTCGTGCCGATGCCGGTGCGGACGTCGTGCCAGTGGTAGACGGGCGTCACGCCACCGGCGATCTCGCAGAGATTGCGGCGGGCG
>CAIUCF010000426.1 GCA_903897565.1 uncultured Rhodospirillales bacterium
CCGAACTTGGCGAATTCGCGGCCGTTGCCGGACTTCTTGTAGCCGCCGAACGGTGCTGCGAAGTCGAAGGCGGCGTGGTTGACCGTAATCAGCCCGGCGCGGATACCGGCGGCCACGCGGCGCGCCGCCTTGATGTCACCCGACTGGACGTAGCCGGCGAGACCGTATTCGGTATCGTTGGCCAGGCGCAGCGCCTCTTCTTCGGTGTCGTAGCGGATCAGCGAGACGACCGGCCCGAATATCTCCTCGTTGTAGATGCGCATGCCGGGGCGGACATCGGCGAACACCGTCGGCCGCACATAGTAGCCGCGGTTGAAGCCCTCGGGACGGCCGGTGCCGCCGACGACCAGGGTCGCGCCCTCGTCGATGCCGGACTGGATCAGATCCTGGACCTTGGCGAACTGCGCGGCGCTGACCACCGGGCCGACCACGGTATCCGGCGCCTGCGGGTCGCCGACCTTGTATTCCGCGGTGACGGCACGGGCGATGGCGATCGCCTTGTCGTAGAGCGCGCTCGGCACCAGGGTGCGGCTCGGCGCGACGCAGGTCTGGCCGCTGTTCATGAACACGCCTTGCAGATTGCCGCGCAACGCCTGCTCGAGATCGGCGTCGGCCAGGATGATGTTCGACGACTTGCCGCCCATCTCCTGGTGCACGCGCTTGACCGTATCGGCCGCGGCGCGGGCGATCAGGATGCCGGCGCGGGTCGAACCGGTGAACGAGACCATGTCGATGTCGGGATGGGTCGAGATCGCCTCGCCGACGCCCGGACCGTCGCCCTGGACCATGTTGAACACGCCCTTCGGCACGCCGGCGTCATGGAGGATTTCGGCGACGATGATGGCGTTGAGCGGGGTGATCTCGCTTGGCTTCAGAATCATGGTGCAGCCGCCGGCCAGCGCCGGCAGCACCTTGCACATGATCTGGTTGAGCGGCCAGTTCCAGGGCGTGATCATGCCGACGACGCCGATCGGCTCCTTGACGACCATGGTCGTGCCGATCATTTCCTCGAACTGATAGGTTTCGAGCGTCTTGACCATCTGATGGAGATGGCCGAGGCCCATGCCGGCCTGGGCGGCGATGGCGAAGCCGAGCGGGGCGCCGAGTTCGGCCGACACGATGGTGCCGATCTCTTCCATCCGCGCGGTATAGGCCTCGACGATGCGCTTGATCAGGGCGAGACGTTCCTCCCGGGTCGTGCGCGAATAGCTCGGGAACGCGGCGCGGGCGGCCGCGACGGCGCGATCGACATCACCCTTGGTGCCGAGTTGGATCTGGGTGATGACCTCTTCATTGGCCGGATTGATGACGTCGAAGGGGTGCTGCTCGATCGGATCGACCCAGGCGCCGTTGATATAAAACTGTTCCGTGTGCTGCATCCCAAACTCCCGTGATCACATTCGAACGGCGATCCTTATCCCTTGATCGCCGCCGCACGGGCAAGACCGAATATCGTCTCAGGACACGGGTCAGGACTCCGGCGCGACCGCCCGAATCGCGAGCCGCGCCGGGCGGCGGCCGAAGCTCAGCAGCTGCCCCATGTTGCGCACCGCCGGGCGATCTTCCCGCAGGAGTTCGGTCACGGCCTCGCCGCAGGCGACCTGGCCGCGATGGACGAAGGCCTCGTGATTGGCCTCGATGCGATCGAGATCATAAAGATAGTTGGCCATCAGCCCGTGGCTCTCCGCCATGCCGCGGGGTCCGGTATTGGCGAGCCAGTTGATCTGCTCCAGGCGCGCGCCGTTGCCGAGGTGAAACCTCGCGACGGGGTCGCTCGGTCCCTGGCCGTTCTCCGAGGCCGTGAGATACTGGGCGCAGAGCCGCTGCAGCACCGGCTTCAACGCCGTGGCGACCAGCGGATTTCCGGCCCAGCCGGGCTCCTCGAGCAGCAGCCGCAATGCCTTCTTGGCACCGCCCTTCCCGGCCGCTGCCACCAGCGCCGGACGCTCGCCCGCGCGGATCAGCCCCTGCGTCCCCTGCGAGATCCGGGCGTCGAGCCACCGCCGGAAGCCGGGGATCGGCGATAGGGTCGCGAAGCGCTTCAAGCTCGGAATCTCCTGGCGCAGTTCCTCGACGACCTGCTTGATCAGGAAGTTGCCGAACGAGATGCCCTTGAGCCCCTTCTGGCAGTTGCTGATCGAATAGAAGATCGCGGTATTGGGCGCAAATCCCGGATCCTCGACGCGGTCGCGGGCGAGCAGCGGCTGGATCGCGTTGGATATCCCGCGCACCAGCGCGACCTCGACGAAGATCAGCGGCTCGTCGTAGAGCGCCGGGTGGAAGAAGGCGAAGCAGCGCCGGTCGGGCGCCAGACGGCGTCGTAGATCCTCCCAGCCCTGGATCTCGTGGACCGCCTCGTAGGCGATCAGCTTCTCCAGGATCGCGGCCGGGGTATTCCAGTCGATGCGGCGGATTTCGAGGAAGCCGCGATTGAACCACGAGGCGAACAGATGTTCCAGATCGGCGTCGAGCGGCGCCAGCTGCGGCCGGTCACGTAAGGATTTCAGCAACTGGCTGCGCAAGCCCACCAGGATCGCCGTCCCGCCCGGCCCCATGTTGAAGCGACGCAGCAGCTCGCGCCGCGGCGGCTCGGCGGCTTCGGTCAGGCGCATCGCCGCCGCCGGGCTCGGATCGCGGCAATAGGCCTCGGCAGCCGCCCGCAGCATTTCGGGATCGGGGGCGAAGCCGGTCGCCAGAAACTCGTGGAAGGCCGCGCGATCGGCCTCGTTCAGCGCCTTGTAGCGCGCGACCAACGCCGTCGCCAGCGCGGCGCCCGAAGCTTCGCCCTTTTCCGACAGCAGATTGAAGCTGAGCTGCCGGGCTTCCTCCAGCGGCGGCAGACCGCTGGGAATAATCGCCCAGGCGCGACCGCGATCCGCGATCGATTTCAGCAACCGGTCAAACCATGTCCGCGCCATCGCCAGCCTCCTCGGCAGTCTTGGCCCCCAGAGACCCTAGCATATCCTTGATGACGCCTCGGCGTCACCGCCACAAATTGTCCCTTTGGGCAAGGTCGTTGGTTAACGGCTGAC
>CAIUCF010000427.1 GCA_903897565.1 uncultured Rhodospirillales bacterium
ACAGCGCCACGGGCATCCTGGGGCAAAGGGGTGTAGTACCGGAACAGTCGCATTGCTAAGGTGGGTACCGCGAACAGGAACCCGGGATCAAGCGCTCTCCGTCGGATTTCGTCCAGCCCCACCCGAATCGTGCCGCTGCCCTCTCGTCAACCGCCGGATCGAATCGCCGTGTTCCCTTCATCGCCGCCTGAACCCACCGCCTCGGCCCATAACGCTCCCTTGCGCGACGTCTGGTATCTCGCCGCCGGCAGCGAAGCTGTGACCCCCGGCCGAGTCGTGGCCAAGACCATGCTGGGCGAGCCGATCTTGCTCGGCCGCGACAAGGAGGGCCGCGCCTTCGCGCTGCGCGACATCTGCCCGCATCGCGGATATCCGCTGAGCACCGGTCCATTCGACGGCCGCGAGGTCACCTGCCCCTATCATGGCTGGCGCTTCGATACCGCCGGGCTGTGCACGGCGATCCCGGCCGTGGTCGAGGAGCAGCAGCCCGGCCCGGGCAAGATCAAGGTCCGTAGCTATCCGGTGCGCGAGCAGCAGGGCAATATCTGGGTGTTTTTCGGCGAGGACGAGACCCTGGCACCGGCGATCCCGGTGATCGCGGGCCTACCCGACGACGCAAGGCCGAAGCTGCGCGAGGTGGTGATTCTCGAAGGCGGGATCGACGACGCCGTGGTCGGGCTGATGGACCCGGCGCATGGCCCGTATATCCATCGCTCGTGGTTCTGGCGCACCGGACGCGCCACGCGGGTGAAGGAGAAGCAGTTCGAGCCCTCGCCCTGGGGCTTCACCATGACCCGGCATAAGCCATCGCAGTCACGCGCCTATCTGGTGCTGGGCGGCAGTCCGACGACCGAGATCACCTTCCGTCTGCCCTGCATCCGCTGGGAGCACATCATGGCCGGCGACCATGTCATGTGCCATTTCACGACTCTGACGCCGATCTCGGGCAACCGCACCGAGATCACGCATTCGATCTACTGGACACAGCCCTGGCTGACGCCGCTGACCCCGCTGCTGCGCCCCTTCGTCAAGACCTTCCTGAAACAGGATTGCGACGCGATGACGACCCAGCAGATCGGCCTCGCCCACGCCCCGCCCCTCCTGTTGCTCGGCGACCCCGACGCACAGGCCCGCTGGTATCACCGCCTCAAGCTGGAATTCGAGCGCGCGAAGGCAGAGGGACGACCGTTCGCCAACCCGGTCAAGCCGCGGGTGCTGAAGTGGCGGACCTGAGAGTCGGCTGAGAATGGCGGTTGCCCATAGAAACCACCGTCATCCCCGCGGAGGCGGGGATGACGAAAACTTCTGGGAAGCGCAGCGACGAGATCGAGGCCGACCCTCAGTTCCGCGCGGTGCGAGCCTCTAATTCCGCGCGGCGCTGCCCTCGGTCGTGGGCTGATCGCGCAGGACGTAGCCGCGGCCCCAGACCGTCTCGATATAGTTCTCGCCGGCGGTCGCCTGCGCCATCTTCTTGCGCAGCTTGCACACGAAGACGTCGATGATTTTGAGCTCGGGCTCGTCCATGCCGCCGTAGAGATGGTTGAGGAACATCTCCTTGGTCAGGGTCGTGCCCTTGCGCAGCGACAGCAACTCGAGGATGCCGTACTCCTTGCCGGTGAGATGCAGGGGCTTGTTGTCGACTTCGACCGTGCGGGTATCGAGATTGACGGTGAAGCGGCCGGTGCGGATCGTGCTCTCGGAATGGCCCTTGGCGCGACGGATGATGGCGTGAACCCGGGCGACCAGCTCGCGGCGATCGAACGGCTTGGTCAGGAAGTCATCGGCGCCGAAGCCGAGGCCCTTGATCTTGTGGTCGAGCTCGCCGAGACCGCTGAGGATCAGGATCGGCGTCGTCACGC
>CAIUCF010000428.1 GCA_903897565.1 uncultured Rhodospirillales bacterium
CCTCGTCGAGCGAGAGCGGCTCGATAATCGGGGTATGCTCTGCGAAGATCTCGCGGATCTGCAGTGACACCGACTTATAGACGTCGAAGCGCGGCTTGACGAATATCAGCTCCGGACATTTGCGCTTGGCGACGAGCGACGGCATCGCGGAGCGGACGCCGAATTTACGCGCCTCGTAGCTCGCGGCAGCGACGACGCCGCGCTCGCGCGAGCCGCCGACCGCGACCGGCTTGCCGCGCAGCTCCGGGTCGTCCCGCTGCTCGACCGAGGCAAAGAAGGCATCCATATCGATATGGATGATCTTGCGTTGTCGCGGCGCCGGCGCGCCCTCGCCCGTCTCGATCGCGTGATCCCTGTCGTCGCTGTCCATGTGCCGAGTGTAACCGCATCATCGAGCGCCGCGAATAGCGTGGCATGATCGATCGCTTTGCCCTCGGCAGTTTCATCGCGCGCGCCGCGCCCAGGATTCGGCACGACCTCTCCGCCTCGGAATCGGCATCGATCGGGTTGGCCGATCTGCTCGCCCTCGCGGAACCCGAGGACATGGCGCGCTGGCAGGGTCTTGGTCTCGGCTACGCCGCCCCCAACGGCGCGCCATGGCTGCGCGAGACCATTGCGACAGGCTATCCAGGCCTTGCTGGCGACAATGTCCTGTGTTGTGCCGGCGCCCAGGAGGGGCTCACCTGTCTCGCCCAGGCACTGCTCGGACCCGGCGATCACGCGATCATCGTCGTGCCGATCTACCAACCGTCCGAAATCGCAGTGACGAGGCTCTGCCGGACGACGGGGGTTGCGCTGCGGGAATACGATGGATGGCAGCTCGATCTCGATGAGATCGCCGCGGCGATCCGACCGGAAACGCGGATGATCCTGACGAATTTCCCGAACAGCCCGACGGGCGCGACGCTCGACGCCGGGGCACTGTCGGCGCTGATCGCCTTGTGTCGCCGCCACGGCATCTGGCTGGTCAATGACGAGGTCTATCGCCTGACCGCAGATCCCGCCTGTGCCGCGCCGCCGATCGCCGGCACCTATGAGCGCGGCGTCTCGATCAACGCGGTCTCGAAGGGGCTCGGCTTGCCGGGGTTGCGGGTCGGTTGGCTCGCCTGCCGCGACAGAGCACTGCTCGCGGAGGTTCTGCGGGTCAAGAGCACGGCGTCGAGCTGTCTCGCCGGCCCGAGCGAGGTTCTGGCGCGGATTGCCCTGGATGCCGCGCCGCGCTTGCTCGCGCGCAACGAGATCATCGCCCGGGCCAATCAAGCCCGTCTGCTCGATTTTCTGGCGCGGCACCCGGATCGCTTCGCGCCCGCCGACCCGATCAACGCTGCTTTCGCCCTGCCCCGCTATCTCGGCCCCGAAGGCGCCCAAGCCTTCGCCTTGCGTCTGGTCGAAAAAGCCGGTGTCCTCGTCCTGCCCTCGAGCCTGTGGGCGACGCCGCTGGCCGAGGTTTCCCCGGACTATCTCAGAGTCGGCCTCGGGCGCGGCGATATCACGAACGCACTCGCCGCGATCGAGGCGCATCTCGACTCCGCGACACCGCGCCGCCACCAACGCGGAGCGCAGGACTCTCCGCGCATTGCCGCTCCTTGACCGCCCGCCCGAGAAAGGCATTCGCGTCGGGTCCAAACACGGTTAATGATAGCGACTTGCGGTAACCCGTCCGGGCCGGCCGCCGCGAAAATTCCCATCCCCCGTAACCAAATCCTGACAAATCGCGAACTAAAGCTTTGGAGCACGGTGTTGCGAGAGAGTGAAGACGAACTCCGCGCCCTGATGATCGCGGGCCTTGCAGGCGATGCACGCGCGCACCAGACGCTGCTGGCCGCACTCGCGCGCTTGCTGCAATCGTTTTTCCAACGTCGCCACCGCGACGCCGCCGATGTCGAGGATCTGGTGCAGGACACGCTCATCGCCATTCACACGAGACGATCGACCTACGATCCGGCCCGACCGGTGACGGCCTGGATCTACGCGATTGCGCGCTACAAGCTGATCGATCACCTGCGCCGCCGCCGGCTCGACACCAGCATCGAGGGGCTCGAGGAGATTCTCGCCGTCGAGGGCTTTGAGGCCGCGACCTCGGCGCGGATGGATGTCGACCGCATGCTCGATACGCTTCCGGCGAAACAGGCGGCCGCGATCCGCGACACCAGGCTGGACGGGCTCAGCGTCGCCGAGGCCGCCGAGCAGCGCGGCATCAGCCAATCCGACGTCAAGATCTCGGTGCATCGCGGCCTCAAGGCACTCGCTGCCCGCCTGAAGGGGCGCCGCTGATGCAGACCGAGGAACTGATCCGCAAACTCTCCAGCGATCTCCAGCCGGTACCGCCACGGGCCATCGAACGCCGGCTCGGCGGCGCCGTCACGGTCGGCGTGCTGGTGACCCTGGCGCTCGTGATTGCGGGTCTCGGCCTCCGGCCCGACCTCGCGGTAGCGATCACCGGCGGAATGTTCTGGCTCAAGCTCGGCTACACGGCATCCATCGGGCTGGGCGCACTCGGTCTGACAGCGCAACTCGCACGACCGGAAACCTCGCGGATCGCCCCCCTGAAATGGCTGTTGATCCCCATCGCGCTGCTGACGGCGGTCGCCCTGGCCCAGTTGCTGGAGATGCCGCCGGCTGGCTGGGGCCATCTATGGATGGGCCGGAGCTGGAAGCTGTGCCCGATCCTGATCTTCGGGCTCGCGATCCCGATCTATCTCGGCCTGATCGTCGCGTTTCGCCGCTTCGCCCCGAGCCGGCTGGCGGCGACCGGCGCCGTGGCCGGACTCGCCTCGGGCGGCCTCGCCGCCGCGATCTATTGTCTGCATTGCCCCGAGGCCTCGGCCCTGTTCGTCCTGACCTGGTACACGCTCGGCATGGCGTTGGCGGCGCTGGCCGGCGCGCTGGCGGGGACACGGCTGCTGCGGTGGTAGTGATCCTCGGCGCCCGCAGCCGCCGGCACTTGACATTTGCCTCACATGAAACAGACTTGCCTTCGCACAGCAATTCGCGCTCGCGAATGCCTTCCCCGACCTGTTGATCCAGCAAGGAAATCAAGAATGACCGTCAAGCGGCCGACCTTCGCGCAAATGTCCGACATCGTCGAAGGCCTCGGCATGAGCCTGAGTGAGGAGAAGATCCGGGAATTCATGGTCGAGATGGAAGGCAGCATGGGCGCCTATGATCTCGTCGATTCGCTGCCGGACTATATCCCGGTGGTGAAGTATCCCCGCACCCCCGGCTATCGGCCGACGGGCGAGGAAAACAAGTACAACGCCTGGCACATCAAAAGCGAGATCAAGGGCGCAGCAAAGGGCAAGCTGAAGGGCAAGACCGTCGTCCTCAAGGACAACATCTGCGTCGCCGGCCTGCCGATGATGAACGGCTCCTCTACCCTCGAAGGCTATGTCCCGAACCTCGACGCCACCATCGTCACCCGCATGCTCGACGCCGGCGCGACCATCGTCGGCAAATCGCATTGCGAGCTTTTCTGCCTCTCCGGTGGCAGCCATACCGGCTCGCAAGGCCCCGTCCATAACCCCTGGCGCCACGGCCATACCACGGGCGGCTCATCCTCGGGCAGTGCGGCGCTGGTCGCGGCCGGCGAAGTCGACATGGCCATCGGCGGCGACCAGGGCGGCTCGATCCGCATGCCCTCGGCGCTGTGCGGCCTCTACGGCATGAAGGCGACCCATGGCCTCGTCCCCTATACCGGGGTGATGCCGATCGAGGCGACGATCGACCATGTCGGGCCGATGACCAGCAGCGTCGCCGACAACGCCCTGCTGCTCGAGGTCATCGCCGGCGCCGACGGCCTCGACCCGCGCCAATACGCGCCGGTCACCGCCAACTACACCGACGCGCTGAAGCGCGGCGTCAAGGGCCTGAAGATCGCCGTGGTCAAGGAAGGGTTCTCCCTGCCGAACATGGAGGCCGATGTCGCCGCCAAGGTGAAGGCTGCCGCCAAGGCGCTGAAGAAGCTCGGCGCCGACGTCACCGAGATCAGCCTGCCCGAACATGCCTGGGGCGCTGCGATCTGGTCGCCGGTCGCGCTCGAAGGGTTGCAGGCGCAGATGATGCACGGCAACGGCATGGGGTTCAACTGGAAGGGGCTCTATACCACCAGCCTGCTCGACGCCCATGCCGCCTGGCGCGAGCGCGCCAACGAGCTTTCCGACAGCCTCAAGCTGTCGATGTTCGTCGGCCAGTATTTCCTGACCCATTACCGCGGCCATTACTACGCCAAGGCGCAGAACCTCGCCCGTATGCTCAAGGCCAAGTACGACGAGGCGTTCAAGAGCTACGATCTCCTGCTGATGCCGACGGTGCCGATCAAGGCGGCACCGATCCCGCCGGCCGACGCATCGCTCGCGCTTTATCTGCAGCGCGCCTTCGAGCTGATCGGCAATACCGCGCCGTTCGACGTCACCGGCCATCCGGCGATGTCGGTGCCCTGCGGCCTCGGCGATGGTTTGCCGATCGGCATGATGCTGGTCGGCAAATTCTACGACGAGAGCACGATCTACGCCGCCGCGGCCGCCTTTGAGGCCTCCGGTGACTGGAAGAAGCGTTGAAACTAAGCTAGGGAGACCCCAGCCATGGCAACGACGAAACCCGCCCCCGCCGAATCCGAGACCGCGATCCGTGTCCGCGCGCTCGAATCGATCCTGGTCGAAAAAGGCCTGATCGATCCCAAGGCGATCGACGCGCTGGTCGATACCTTCGAACACAAGGTCGGACCGCGCAACGGCGCCAAGGTCGTCGCCAAGGCCTGGGTCGATCCGGCCTACAAGCAGCGCCTGCTGACCGACGCGACGGCGGCGATCAAGGAGCTCGGCTATTCGGGCATGCAGGGCGAGGACATGCTGGTGGTCGAGAACACCGACACCGTGCACAACGTCATCGTCTGTACCTTGTGCTCCTGCTACCCGTGGCCGACCCTCGGCCTGCCGCCGGTCTGGTACAAATCCGCGCCCTACCGCGCCCGCGCCGTCAACGACCCGCGCGGCGTGCTGAAGGAGTTCGGCACGATCCTGCCCGACGATGTAGAGGTCCGGGTCTGGGATACCACCGCCGAACTGCGCTATCTCGTCCTGCCGCAGCGCCCGGCCGGCACCGAAAAGCTCGACGAGGACGCGCTCGCCGCACTGGTGACCCGAGATTCCATGATCGGCGTCACAGTCCTTTGAAGCCGAGAACAAGGAGCACGCGATGAACGGAATCCACGATCTCGGCGGCATGCACGGCTTCGGCCCGATCAATCCCGAGCCCAACGAGCCGGTCTTCCACGCCGAGTGGGAGAAGCGGGCCTTCGGTTTCTTCGTGACGACCGCGGCGGCGACCGGCTTCAGCGTCGACGAGTTCCGCCACGCCATCGAGAACCTGCCGCCGGCGGAATACCTCGAGACGTCCTACTACGAACACTGGCTGCATTCCTTCGAGACCCTGCTGGCAAGACGTGGGGTCGTCACCAAGGCCGAACTCGACGCCCGCGTGGCTCAACTGAGCCAGGGAGGCAAGTGATGCTGCTCACCCCCGATCTCGTCCCCGCCGTCGTCGCCAGCGGTCATTCCGCCCGGGTCGACGCCAAGATCGCGCCCCGATTCGCACCCGGTGCCAAGGTCCGAGTCCGCAATCTCCACCCGACCGGCCATACCCGCCTGCCCGGCTATCTCTGCGGCAAGACCGGCACGGTGGCGATCGCCCATGGCGTCTTCGTCTTTCCCGATACCAATGCCCATGGCCTCGGCGAGAAGCCACAGCATTGCTACAGCATCCACTTCACCGCTCAGGAAGTCTGGGGGCCGACCGCTTCGGCCAAGGATACGCTGCGGGTGGATCTGTTCGACGACTACCTCGATCCGGCATGACCGCGACCGGCACCTGCGACGGCGAAGCGGTCTCGCCCTTGCTGAGCGAACGGCTGCCGATCGCCGATGACCCGGCGCTGAAATTCGCCGAGCCCTGGGAGGCCAAAGCCTTCGCCATCATCGTCAAACTGGCCGAGGACGGCGTCATCGCCTGGCCCGACTGGGTCGCCTGCTTCTCCCGCGAAGTCGCCAAGGCGACCGCAGCCCAGGCGCGCGGCGAGACGCCGAAGAGCTACTACGCGCAATGGCTCGACGCTGCCGAGACCATCCTGGTCGACAAGGGCGTCACCTCGCGCGAGCAGCTGTTCGCAAGGCGTTTTGCCGCCGGCTCGGTCGGCACCGGCCATACGATGACATGAGCACGCCCACCAAGCTTCCCGTCACGATCCTCACCGGCTTCCTCGGCGCCGGCAAGACCACCCTGCTCAACCGCATCCTTCAGGAGCGCCATGGCGAGCGCATCGCCGTGAT
This sequence comes from uncultured Rhodospirillales bacterium, assembly GCA_903897565.1. Lineage (GTDB taxonomy): Bacteria > Pseudomonadota > Alphaproteobacteria > ATCC43930 > CGMCC-115725 > CAIXXC01. The sequence goes on from CAIUCF010000428.1 coordinate 6,324, forward strand.
CGAGAACGAGTTCGGCGAAGCCGGGATCGACAATGACATCCTGCTCACCCCCGGCTCCGAGCAGATCGTCGAGATGAACAATGGCTGCATCTGCTGCACGGTGCGCGGCGATCTCGTCCGCATCCTCGGTGAGTTGGCCGAACGCCGCAGCGCGGGAGCGCTGGCCTTCGATCGAGTCATCATCGAGACTACCGGCCTCGCCGACCCGGCCCCGGTCGCCCAGACCTTCTTCATGGACGACGACATCGCCCGCGCCTACGCCCTCGACGCCATCGTCACCGTGGTCGATGCCCGCCACGGCGACGCCCAGCTCGACGCCAATCACGAGGCGCAGGAACAGGTCGGCTTCGCCGACAGACTGCTGCTCAGCAAGACCGATCTGGTCGACGCGCCGACGCTCGCCCGACTCAAGGATCGCCTGACCCGGATGAACCCGCGGGCACCGATCCGCCCCGTGGATTTCGGCCGCGCGCCTATCGCCGAACTGCTCGATATCGGCGGCTTCTCACTCGACGCGATCCTCGAGATCGAGCCCGATTTCCTCGCCGATGTCACCCATGAGCATGACGACACCGTGCAATCCTTCGTCTTCACCAGCGATGCGCCCCTGGATCAGGAACGGCTGCAGCAGTTCTTCCGTGCCGCGATGAACAGCCATGCGAAGGACCTGATGCGCTACAAGGGCATCGCCGCCTTCCCCGGCTTCGACCACCGTGTCGTGTTCCAGGGCGTCCACATGATCATGGGCTCGGATATCGGCCGGCCCTGGGCCTCAGGCGAGCCGCGTCGCTCCACCCTGGTCTTCATCGGCCGCAACCTGCCGAAGTCGCAATGGCTCGACGCATTGGCCGGGTGTCGGGTCGACGAAATCTCACCCGCCTGACA
>CAIUCF010000429.1 GCA_903897565.1 uncultured Rhodospirillales bacterium
CTTCCCTCGGATATTCGGGGATTCGAAGCTTCCATGAGAGTGGCGGAATGCGCTCGCGCTTTTCCGCCCTACCGGGCTAGAAAGTGGCGCACCCTCAACACCCCTGCTCCTCCAGCCGCTCGCAGATCGTCTTGAGCACGGCGATGCGGCCGTAATGCTTGTCTTCGGCCTCGATCAGGCTCCAGGGCGCGTGGGCGGTGCCGGTGTTGGCGACCATGTCGGTGACGGCTTCGTCATAGGCCTGCCATTTGCCGCGGTTGCGCCAGTCGTCCGGGGTGATCTTGAACTGCTTGAACGGCGAGGATTCCCGCGCCTTGAAGCGGCGCAGCTGCTCGGCCGCGCTGATCGCCAGCCAGAACTTCATGACCAGGCAGCCGGACTCGGTGAGTTCGTGCTCGAAATCATTGATCTCGCCATAGGCGCGCTGCCAGTCCTGCACCGGGGTGAGACCCTCGACGCGTTCCACCAGCACCCGGCCATACCAGGAGCGGTCGAAGATCGTGACCCGGCCATGCGCCGGGATGTGGCGCCAGAAGCGCCAGAGGAACGGCCGCGCCAGCTCCTCGTCGGTCGGGCCGGCGATCGAGACGATGCGGTAGCGGCCGGGATACATGGTGGCAGCGACACGGCGGATGGTGCCGCCCTTGCCGGCGGCGTCGGAGCCCTCGAACGCCAGCACCAGGGATTTTCGCTGGAAGCCTGAGCTGCGCAATTGCAGTGCCAGCTTGCCCTGCCAATGTTCGAGCTCCTTGTCGTAACGCGCGGGCGACAGCGAGAGGCTCAGATCGAGGGTCGAGAGCACCGATTCCCGCTTGGGCTGCGGCGGCGGCGGCACGGCCGGAGCAGCCGCCGCCGTATCGACGGCACAGATCGCGGCCTCACTCTGCTGGGCGACGCGCTCGCGCAGGGTCTCGAGAATCTTCTCGGCAACGGTGACGTCGCGATAGCGCTCGTCCTCGGCCTCGATCACCGTCCAGGGCGCATGGCCGACATTGGTCAGCGCCAGGACCTCGCCATAGGCGTCGCGGATCGCATCGTAGCGATCGAGCGATTGCTGATCCTCCTCGGTCACCCGCCAACGCGTGTCGGGATCCTTCAGCAGTTTCTTGATGCGCTTGCGCTGGCGTTCGAGCGAGATATGCAGGTTGATCTTGACCAGGGCGACACCCTCATCCGCCAGCATGCGCTCGAAGCGGTTGATACGGGCGAGCGCGGTCGCCAGCGCCTTGTCGTCGAGGCGGCCGCGGCTGCGCGCGTCGATGATGTCGGAATACCAATGGCCGAAGAAGATCGAGATATGGCCCTTGGCCGGCAGCAGCCGCCAGTAGCGCCACATCGGCGGCCGCGCCCGTTCCTCGTCATTCGGCGCGTTCAGACCATTGGTCTCGATGAAGCGCGGATCGAGCCAGGCCAGCAGCTGACTGACGGCTTCGCTCTTGCCCGCCGCGGCAACGCCCGACATCAGGATCACGACGGAAGCGGCGCGCGACCGCATCAGATTGTCCTGGGCCAGGATCAGGGCTTCGCGCAGCGGCGGCACCACGGCCGCGTAGCGCTTCTTGTCGAGTTTGTGTCCCAACTCGGCAGAGTCGAGCAGCGATTTGAATTCCATCACCGACCGCTATGTGTCCGCGCAGGAGGCAAGAAACCACCCGCAGAGCGACGATTAGGCCACACTCGGCGGCGCGAAAACAGCAGATTGCAACGTCATGCTTGCCGCGGCCCATGACGACTGGCATGTATAGGCCGATTGAATCCTCTTGGAAATTCTGGGGATACCCGCGCTCGTGCCGCTCCATCCGCTCACCGCCGCCTGCATCAGCCTGATCGCGAACGCGTATCACGTGCCGGAGGCGGACATGTGGGTGCTGCTCGCCCAGGAGCATGGCAAGATCGGCGAGATCTCGATCAACAAGAACAAGACCGTCGATATCGGCCCGTACCAGATCAATTCGATCTGGCTGCCGAGTTTCACCAAGCTGTGGAACCTGCCCTCGCAGCAGGAGACTCTTGAGCGCCTGCGCGACCATGGCTGCTGGAATGCGGCCGCCGCGGGCGCGATCTATCGCTATGATTTCGACCGCGCCGGCGAACGCCGCGCCGCGCTCGGTCTCTACCACTCCGCCAAGCCGGCACTCGCGGCCAAATACCTCGCGCAGTTGGACAAGAAGTACGAAATGCTGTTCGGTGACGCGGTCCCGCCGCCCTGAGCCGATCTCCCGCCAGCGCGACGGTACGAGGATAGCGCCCTGGACCAGAAGATCCGCATCGAAGACCTGCCGCCCGACGCGCGCGCCTATCTCGGCGATGCCTATCGACGCGTAACCCGCGGCCTCCAGGAAGCCGTCGATGTCTATGGCGTCCGACCCGGGTTGAGCCAGACGCTGGCCCGCGAACGGATCGCCCTGATGGATGCCGAGATGGCGCCGGTGTTCGCCGCCATGGTCAATACCGCGACGCCGGTCGCCTGCGCCAAGGGCTGCGGCAGCTGCTGCACCCTGACCGTCGAGGTCTCGGCCGACGAGCTGTTCGCCCTGGTCGATTATCTCGAACAAAGCCTGGACCCTGATGCCTTGGCCGCCCTCAAGGCGCGCGCCCGGGCCAATGACGCCATCGGTCACGGGATGGAGCCCCTGGCGCGCCATCGCAAGCGACTGGTCTGCCCGGTCCAGGACCCGGCGACCAAAGCCTGCCTCGGTCATGCGGCGAGGCCAAACCCTTGCCAGGGCTATGTCTCGGTCAGTCTGCCGGATTGCGAGGCGGATCACGCCGACCCGCCGCGGCGGGTGGAACGGCCGACGATGAGCGGCATCCTGACCGACCTGATGGGCGGCAGCCGCGACCAGGCGCTGGCGTCAGCCGGCATGGCGAAGACACGTTTCGAGCTCACCGCCGGTCTGCTCGCGGCCTGGCGCGAGCCGGGCGCCGAGGCGCGCTGGCTGGCGGGAAAAGAGATATTTCCCGACGCAAGGTCATACGAGCCGGCGGCGGAACCCATCCCAGCCAAATCACGTTAGCTGTCCCGAGGCCGCGGGCTGTTGCCGTCCGCGCGGCGGAAGCTCTATACATCGCGCTGGCGCGATCCTGACCAAGCGCGTCCGGCGTGGCGCTTCGGCATCGGCATGGGGAGAGTTACAGCATGACGCCGAAACCAGAGGGCGCCGGCGGCACAGCGGTTGCCGGCACGCGGGCGCGGCGCCTGAAGACGGTGCGGGCCGTGGCGATGCTCATCGCCTTCGTCGGCATCGGGTTCCTGATGCTCCATCCGCGGCCGACCCCGGCGCCCGCTCCCGCCGTGATCCAGTTGCCGACCCAGCCGCAGGCGGTCGTACCTACCGCTCCTGCCGTCACGGCGGCGGTGCCGACGCCGGCCCCTGCGCCGCCGATTGTTACGCCGGCACCTACCCTCGCGCCGCCGCCACCGCCTGCCCCGCCGGTCGTCGCCACCCTGCCACCGGTGCCGCAGGTCCAGATCCCGACCGCGACCGCGCACGAGGTGCCGCCGATTCCCATGATCGGGCGGCCGACACGGCCGCTCGACCTGAGCCAGGAAGATTTGCCGATCCCCGATACCTCGCCCAGCTATCGTTCGCTGGCGCCGCAATACCGGCCGATCCCGGAATACGCCCCCGCCAAGCCGACCTCATTCAGCGGCACGGCGCGCGTGACCGGCGCGACCAGCCTGCTGGTCAACGGCACGCCGGTCGAACTCTACGGCATCGAGCGGCCACGGCCGGGAGATCGCTGCGACGGCGGCGGCGATTGCGTCGCCGCGGCCAAGCAGGCACTCCAGGCGCGGGTGGCCGACGCGGCGCGGATCAGCTGCCGGCTGGCGCGGGCGTCACTCGGCGTCGTCGTCTTCGCCACCTGCGTCGATGCCCAGGGCACCGATCTCGGCGGCATGCTCACCGGCGAAGGTCTCGCCCGCGCCGATGCCCGTCAGAGCTATGCCTATCTCGGCGCTGAGCATGTCGCCCGCGACCTACGCAAGGGCCTCTGGGCCGGCCGTTGAGGCTGAAGCGCCTTTAAGCGTCGTTCGGCCAGCGGCGATGTAGCCAGAACCACTGGCCCGGCGTCTCGCGGATCCAGTCTTCAAGCAGCGCATTCACCTGGCGCATCGCGCTCTGGACGTCGACCGTCGCATCGTCGGTGCGGCTAAGCTCTAGCGGCGGCAGCACGCGGAGCCGGAAGGTCGAGTGCGGCAGCCGCTCCACCCGCCAGGGAATGACGACGGCGTCGTAGCGCAGCGCGAGCTTGGCGAGCGCCGGCGCCGTCCAGGCGTCGCGGCCGAAGAACGGCACCGGGATGCCGTCATTCATCTTCTGATCGACCAGCAGACCCATGACGCCGCCGGATTTGATGACCGTGGCGCTGCGTCGGCCGCCCTTGGCGCCTTTCGGCACGGCCTCGACGCCGATGCTCTTGCGGAAATCGACCATCATCGCCTCGACCACGGGATTATTGGCGGCGCGATAGATCTGCAGCAGGTGCAAGCCGCGCTGAACGACGACAAGCGCGCCGATCTCCCAATTGGCGAGATGACCGGAGAACAGGATCACGGGCTTGCCGAGAGCAATCGCAGCGTCGAGATGTTCGACCCCGACGATCTCGACCGGGGAGCCGGGTTCGTAGACCCGGATCCGCGCGATATGCGGGTATTCGAAGGCGACGCGGCCGAGATTGTCCCACATGTCGCGCAAGACCTGGTCCTGCTGCGCCGCGGAGAGCTCGGGCATCGCGCGGGCGAGGTGCCGCCTCGCCCGGCGCGTGATGGCGAGGCGCGGCCCGATGCTGCGGGCGATCCATCCGCCGATCGCCGAGGCGACGACGCGCGGGATCAGGCCCACCAGTGCGAACAGCGCACGGGCGCCGAGCCCTTCGAGGCGTTGCGACAAGGGTATTTTTTCCATTCGCCGAGGCTATACCGGCTGTCGAAGCAGCGCGGCAAGCGCCGCCTTCACCGTCGCCTCGGCCGCTCCTGACCACGCGAGACGGACCGGCAATGCTGTGATCCCGTCACGCGTTCCGGCCGGTAGGCGGACGAAATCCTTTTCGGTGGTCACCAGGGCGGCGTTGAGCGCACCGGCGCGCCGGCGCATATCGTCGAGCTCGCCGGGCGCATACGGGTGATGATCGGCAAATCCGACAGCGTCGACCAGGATCGCGCCGAGTTCGCGCAGGGTGTCGAAGAACTTGTCGGGGCGGCCGATCCTGGCAAAGCCGAGGACGCGGCGCCCGGCCCAGTCACCGCCACCGCCTGCAGCAGCGATGCGGGCGGTGAGGATCTGCAGCTCGCTGAGCGCGGCGGCGGAACCGTGACGATCCTCGCCGATGATGACGGCGAAGCGCGCCCGCGCGACACCGGCGGCGATGGGCTCGCGCAGCGGGCCGGCCGGCATCAGCCGACCATTGCCGAAGCCGAAGCCGCCATCGATCACGATGATGTCCCAATCGTGGACCAGATCGGGATTCTGCAGCCCGTCATCCATCACGATGACGGCCGCGCCGGCGGCGATGGCGGCATGGGCGCCGGCAGCCCGGTCGCGCGACACCCAGGTCGGGGCATGCGCCGCGAGCAGCAGCGGCTCGTCGCCCACCATCGAAGCGTCATGGATTGCCGGATCGACCCGGGCCGGGCCGGCGAGGCTGCCGCCATAGCCGCGGCTCAGGACATGTGCGGTCACGCCGAGATCACGCAGCAGCGCGACGAGGGCCAAAGTCACCGGGGTCTTGCCGGCGCCGCCGACGACGAGATTGCCGACGCAGATGACCGGGACGCTGACCCGCTCCGGCGTCACCAGACGACGCCGCAAGGCGCCCGCCGCGGCGATCACGGCGCCGAGCGGCGCGAGCAGGCAGGCGGTGGGTCCACGGACCTGCCAGAATTCCGGCGCACGCATCAGAGCCGCTCCAGCCAAGGCTCGAGGGCAGCCATCACGTGGTCGATCACCGCAGCCTGCGCCGTCGCGACCCTGACGCCCGCCGCGCCCATGCGCGCGACCCGCCCGGGGTCCGCGAGCAGGGCGTCGAGAGCGGTAACGAGCCCGTCAAGCCCGTCGACAGCCTGCGCGGCCCCGGCATCGTCGAGGGCGCGCGTCATCGCGCTGCTGTTCACGGTATCGGGGCCATGAAGCACCGCGCAGCCCAATGCCGCCGCTTCAAGCGGATTGTGCCCGCCGAGCGGCGTCTCGATCGCCAGTGATCCCGCCACCAGCACGATCGGCGCCAGGCGATAGAAGATACCGAGTTCGCCCATCGTATCGACCAGATACATGGCGCTGCCGGCATCCGGCAATTCGTCCGTGCTGCGTCGATGGAAGGCAAGGCCGGCCTGACCTATCAGGCTCGCGACGGCGTCGCAACGCGCCGGATGGCGCGGCGCCAACAGAGTCAGCAGGGTCGGATATTTCTCCATCAGCGCGCGATGCGCCGCGATCACCACGGCCTCCTCGCCGGGATGGGTCGAAGCGGCCAGCCAGACCATCCGGCCGGCAAGCGCTTCGCGCATCCGCGCCAGCGCCGCAGGATCGGCGGGCGGCGGCGCAACCGCCGCCTTGAGGTCGCCGGGTGTCTCGACCAAACCCGCCCCGAGCGCGCGGAAGCGATCGGCCTGCAGCGCATCCTGGGCGAGCACGAGTGCGAAATGGCGAAACAGGGCACGGCCCAGATGCGGCCAGCCAGCCCAGCGGCGGAAGCTGCCGATCGAGAGCCGCCCGTTCAGGAGGATCACCGGCGTGCCCCGCCCGGCCGTCAGGGCCAGCAGGTTCGGCCACAGCTCGGATTCGACGAACATCGCGAGATCGGGCCGCCAGTGATCGAGAAAGCGGCGCACGGCGGTACGGGTATCGATCGGCACGAATTGATGGATGACCCGCGCCGGCAATCGTGTCGCCATCAACCGCGCTGATGTCACGGTCCCGGTGGTCACGAGGATGGTCGCCTCGGGGAGCCGCAGACGCAGCCGTTCGAGCACCGGCAGGAGCGAGAGCGACTCACCGACGCTGGCGGCATGCAGCCAGATCAGCCTGCCCTCCGGGCGCCCGGCGGACGGACGGCCGAACCGTTCGCCGAGGCGTGCGGGATCTTCCTTGCCGCGCTGCGCCCGGCGCCGCAGGTACCAGGGCGCGATCAGGCCAACGCCATCGGTGAGCCGGCCGTATAGCGCCAGCGCCATCAGGCCGGGATCCGCGCAGCAACAACGGCGGCGGGTTCGACCGGAACATGACCGCAGCGGCGGTCGGCCTCCGCGGTCAGCTCATTCATGCGCGTCTCGAGGACCAGGCGAAGCGCCTCGACCTGGCCGGCATCGGCATCCTTCGGGACGAAGAGCGGCTCGCCCCACAGGAACACCCCGCGCGAGAACGGCAGCGCGAAGTGGAAGCGGTCCCAACTGCCGAGAATCACCCGCCGCGACGTCGCGAAGCTCAACGGGATGATCGCGGTCTGCGACAGCTTGGCGGCGGCGATGATCCCGGGGCTCACCCGCATCAGGGGGCCGCGCGGCCCGTCCGGAGTGACGCCGATATTCTGGCCGTCCGCCAGCGCGCGCACCATGGCGCGCAACGCCGCGAGCCCACCCTTCGATTTCGACCCGGTGATGGTCCCGAGGCCGAAATGCGCGATCGCATCGGCGATGATGCGGCCATCGGAATGTCCCGAGATCAGCATGTTCATACTGGTACCCTGCGGCCAGGCCTTCGGCGCCATCAGCAGGCGGCCATGCCAGAAGGCGAGGATGAACGGCCGGCCATCGCGCCAATACGGCGCCGGTCGCTCGCCACCGATGGTCTCGAAGCGGCTGGTCCACCAGACGACGCGAATATAGCAGGCGACGAGCCAGCAGAGGAATTGGCGCCCTCGGTCGGAGCGGACGATTGACTTGACGAGGCTCATGCTACGGCGTCGCGGCCGTCACGACGGCTGGGTCAGCAGCAATGGTGGCGATGACGGCGCGAGTTCACCATCCTCGGTCGAGAATTGCATGTTCCAGAGCCGGGCATAGAGCCCGTCGGCCCGCAGCAAGGCGTCGTGGCTGCCGCACTCCATCACCTTGCCGCCCTGGATATAGTAGATGATGTCCGCATCCTGGATCGTCGACAGGCGATGGGCGATGACGATCGAGGTCCGCCCCGCCATCAAGCGGCGCAGCGCCATCTGGACCAGGCGTTCGGATTCGGAATCGAGCGCCGAGGTCGCCTCATCGAGCAGCAGCACCGGGGCATCCTTGAGCATCGCCCGCGCGATCGAGATGCGTTGCCGCTGCCCGCCCGACAGGCGAGTGCCATGCTCGCCGACGACGGTGTCATAGCCTTCCGGCATTTCGATGATGAATTCGTGGGCGGCGGCTTCCTTGGCCGCCTTGATGATGTCTTCTTCGCTGGCCGACTGCCGGCCATAGGCGATGTTGGCCCGGATCGTGTCGTCGAACAGGCTGACTTCCTGGCTGACCAGCGCGACCGCCCCGCGCAGGGACGCCACCGTACAGGCTCGCAAATCGCAGCCATCGAGCGTGATCCTGCCGTCGGCGACGTCGTAGAATCGCGGCACGAGGTTGAGGATCGTCGACTTACCGCCGCCGGACGGCCCGACGAGGGCGACCTTCATGCCACCGGGAACATCGAGGTTGAAACCGTCGAGCACCGGCTCGCCGGGGCGATAGGCGAAGCTGACATCCTCGAAGCGGATGGCGCCGTCGGTCACCCGAATCGCCTCGGCGTCAGGTCGCTCGGTGATTTTCGGCTCGATATCGATGATCCGGAAGATGCGCTCTGCCGCGGCCATGCCTTCTTGAAGATTGGTATTGACGGAGGCCAGGGTCTTGAGCGGCGCATAGGCGAGCATGAAGGCTGTGATGAAGCTGAAGAACGCCCCGGCTGTCCGGGTATGCTCCATGACCTGCCAGCCGCCATAAACGACTACGCCCGCCACCACCGCCCCACCCAGCGTCTCCATGATCGGCGACGAGGCAGCGCGAAACCGCGAGGTCCGCTCCACGGTCTCATAGATGCGCTCGGCGATCTCACCGAAGCGCATCACCTCGTAGTCTTCCATGGTGTAGGCCTTGACGTGGCGCGCGCCCTGGAAGACCTGGGAGAGCAGGGTCGTCATCCGTCCGAGCTCGACCTGATATCCGGTCGCCACCTTGCGCATGCCCTTGCCGACCCGGCGCAGTGGCCCGGCGACGATCGGAATGACGACGCAGGCCATCGATGCCAGCACCCAGTCCTGGAAGAACATCAGGATCGTTAGCCCGATCACGGTAAGCAGATCGCGACCAACCCCCGTCATGACCTGGGTCGCGGCGAAGCGGAGCATTCCGGTATCGTTGACGAAGCGCGAGATCAGCTCGCCGGACGGAGTCCTCTGGAAATAGGCCAGGTCCGATCGGATCACCCGATCGAACAGCCGTTTCTGAATGTCGGCCACCACGCGCTGGCCGACCGTGGTCATCAGGACCTGCTGATAGTAGCTGGCGATCCCCTTGACGGCGAACAGCAGAAAAATTCCGCCGGCGACGACAAACAACCAGTCAGTCGATGTCTTCGCCAGGAAGATCTTGTCGAGCAATGGCCGCATCATCCAGGCGCTGGCCGTGGTCGTCGCCGCGACGATGGTCATGCACAGCAGCGACAGCAGGCTCTTGCCGAGATGAGGCCGAATGAACTCGACGAACAGCCGCCGATAAAGACGATAGCTGCTTTGCGGCTTATGATGAACGACCGTCTCGGCTTTGATCGCGTTCGGGCTATTGTCGACCGTTTCGGTCAATGCGGCTGCTCTCGTCGTGGCAGAAGGCGGCGATCTTCAACGGATAGCGGCCTTCGACCCTTGGATCGTCGCCCTCGCCGCTCCTCGATCACCGGCAGGGGACGATCCCCGGCGGCTTGTTCCCCGGTTCATACCCCCCAAGCGCCGCCAAGGCAATTGTCAGCGTATCAGGTGGAGATTGTGCAGGAATTGCTGGGCCGAATTGTGCCAGGTGAATTCGGCCGCCCGGGCGCGGCAGGCTTCCGGGTCGATCGACAGCGCAGCGAGCGCGGCGGCGCGAAGGTCCTCGGAAAGCACGCCCACGCCGGAACTCCCGACCAGGTCGAGCGGCCCCGATACCGGGAAGGCCGCGATGGGGACCCCGGAGGCCAGCGCTTCGAGCAGGACCAGACCGAACGTGTCGGTGCGGCTCGGAAACACGAAGACGTCAGCAAGGCTGTAGAACGCGGCAAGGGCTTCGCCCTCTTGGCGGCCGACGAAACGTGCCTCCGGATAGCGGCGTTCCAGCTCGGCGCGCTGCGGCCCGTCGCCGACGATAACCTTGGTGCCCGGAAGGTCGAGATCGAGAAAGGCGGCGAGATTCTTTTCGACCGCGACGCGGCCGACGAAGAGGAAGATCGGCCGCGGCCAGTCGGTCGCCGGCTTCGGCGCGGGATGGAAATGCTGGAGATCGACACCGCGGGTCCAGCTGCGCAGATTGTCGAAGCCATGGGCGGCCAACTCGCTGCGGACCGATTCCGTGGCGACCATCGTCGCCGCCGAGGCCGAATGGAACCAGCGCAGCGCTGCGTAGGTCCAACCCGCCGGGATACCCCAGCGCGCCGCGATGTAATCGGGGAACTTGGTATGAAAGGAGGTCGTGAAGGTCAGCTTGCGTCGCCGGCAATACGCCCGCGCGGCGAGGCCCAGCGGACCCTCGGTCACCACATGGATCGCATCGGGCGCAATGGCCTCCAAGGTCTTGCCGATCCGTCCTGGCGTGGTCAGGGCCAGGCGAATCTCGGAATAGGTCGGGCACGGGATCGTCACGAAATCCTGCGGGGTGACCATCACCACCGTGTGGCCCAGCGTCTCCAACTCGTCGCGCAACGACATCAGTGTCCGCACGACGCCATTGGTCTGCGGCATCCAGGCGTCGGTGACGACGGCATTCCGCAGCGGCCCGGCACCGTGGCGTTGGGCCTGGAATTGCGGCGCGCTGCCAATGCCCGGGCTTCCGGTGAAGGTGTTGCCGGCATCGAAGATCACGGGCGACACGCGTTCGAGCACGTCGCCGCCCATCACGTGGTGGCCGGCGCGAGCGCCCGGCTCAAGGGATCGAAGGCGCGAACCTTGGCCCATTCGACGATTTCGAGCTGGCCGTCGAAATGCTCGACCAGCGCCGTGCAGCTCTCGACCCAGTCGCCATCGTTGCAATAGAGAATGCCGTCGATATCGCGAATCTCGGCCTTGTGAATGTGGCCGCACACGACCCCGTCGACCCCGCGATGACGGGCTTCGGCGGCCAAGGTCTCCTCGAAATTGCCGACATATTCTACGGCGTTCTTGACCTTGCCCTTCACATAGGCGGAGAGCGACCAGTACCCGAATCCGAAGCGGCGACGGATCAGGTTGAAGACGGTATTGATGCCGAGCATCATCGTATACGCCCAGTCACCGAGCACCGCGAGCCAGCGCGCATGCTTGACCACGCCGTCGAAGTGATCGCCATGGATGATCAGCAGCTTTTTGCCGTCTGCCGTGGTGTGGACCGCCTCGTCCTGCAAGGTGATCGCACCGAACTGCAGCGCCTGATCCGAGAAGGCACGCAGCCCCTCGTCGTGATTGCCGGTGATGTAGACGACCTCGGTACCCTTGCGGGCCTTGCGGAGTACCTTCTGGACGACGTCGTTATGGCTCTGCACCCAATACCAGGAGCGGCGCAGGCGCCAGCCGTCGATAATGTCACCGACGAGGTAGAGATATTCCGATTCGGTGTGCTTGAGAAAATCGAGCAGAAATTCTGCCTGACACCCGCGAGTTCCGAGGTGAACGTCAGAAATCCAGATAGTCCGATATGTTCTATTGGGGCTAATGTAATTCATGGGATCCCCCAATCTTCAGGACCGATGCACTCGAATACTGCGCTTCATGCACGCACCTTATGCGGGATCTCGGGCGCGTCAACTCAATAGGGTATCGAAGTCGAATAACATCTACTATTCACTGGACTGTAACGTCGCTGAAATCATCATCCTTGTTAAGTGTGTTCTTGTGCCCTCGAGAATCGATCGCATAGCCCCCTCGTTTTGAGAACGCTCGACCCTTTCGGATTGTTCCGAATGACGCCGCCCTGAGCAAGACCCATGCGGCGAGCCGTTGAATTTCCGATGCTTTTCGCCGACACCGGCATCGGACAGACCATTCTTTACCATTTAATTACCTATCCTTCGCACTCTACCGGATACAGATTCGGTGGGTTCGCGGCATGACCCGCCGGCCCGGCCGAATCGGCACTGGAGCGCGGTGGTGATGGCGGATGCGGGACTCGGCAGACTAAGGACGGTGGTGTTCGTTGCCCCAGAGAAACTGCGGGCCGGAATCGCCGCGACCCTCAGGGCGCAGGGCTTCAATGACGTCACCGAAGCTGGGTCGATCGGCGACTTTACCGAACATGCCAAGCTCGACGATGTCGATCTCATCATCACGCTCAGCCGCGCCGAGGAGACCGCCGTCGGCGACGTCATTCGCAACCTGCGCCTTGGGCTGCTCGAATCCAGCCCGTTTCCCGTCGTGCTGGCATTGCTGCCGTCCGCGGACAAGGAACAGGTGATGGCGACGCTCGATTCCGGCGTCGACGACCTGCTGCTGTTCCCGATCTCCGGCGATGCTCTGGTCAAACGCATCAAATTGTTCACGCAAGACCGCCGGCCCTTCGTCGTCACCCATGACTATATCGGGCCGGATCGGCGGATAAACCCTCGGGCGGACCAACCGGGAACGACGTTGATCAAGGTCCCCAATCCCGTGCGATCGCGCTCGGTCGGTGTCTCGGACCAGGATATCCGCCGCGGGATCGAGGATGCGATCCTGGTCATCGACCGCGACAAGCTCAGGCTGAACGGGCTGCATTTGTTGCGTCTGCTGTTCGACTACCTCGGGGATGCCGACACGCCGCCGAGCGGGACATTGACGACACCCGACTTCCTGGCCGCCTGCATCGCAAGCTGCGACGACACGGCCCGCCGCGCCCGCAGCAGCAGCGAACGACCGATCCGCGAACGTGCGGCGGCGACAGCGATGGCGCTGCGCAGTTTCACGGCGACCGCCGACCCGGCGACGGATCCGCGATTCTCGGAGCTGATCAGAAGCCTGGAGGGCGTGATCAACGAAATCTCCGCCTACCATGGCACCGAACTAAAGTTGTAGGATCGCGGCACGATCGCCACGCCGCGAAAGCCTCATGCACGCCGAAGACCCGACAGCACAAAGCCTGCGCCACCTGATCCGCATCCTCGTCTTCATCGATGACGAGGCGCTGTCAACTCAGGTGATCGACAGTCTTTACGACCAGGGCTACGCGGAAATCACCCGCGCCCGCGATCCCGACGAGTTGGGGATGACGTTGCGTTCCACCTCGGTCGATCTGGTGATCTCGGTCAGCCGTACCGACCAGGTCTTCGTCGGCCATTTCATCCGCGACCTGCGCCACGGCATGCTGGAGTGCCATCCCTTCCCGGTCGTCGTGATGTTGCTACCCACCGCCGAGATCGCCCATGTCCGCGCGGTCATCGACGCCGGCGTCGATGACCTGCTGGTGACACCGCTGGAGAACGATGCGCTCTCCAAACGGCTCAACCATTTCTTGCTCGAACGCCGCCCCTTCGCCGTGACCCATGATTATATCGGCCCGAACCGGCGCCTCGCCACCCGGGTCGGGGCGAAAGACGCCCCCCTGGTCCTCGTCCCCAATCCGGTACGATCGCGCGGCTTCGGCCAGGCCGACAGCACGTTGCAGCAGACGTTGCACGAGGCCAGCCTCAGCTTGAACCGGATCAAGATCCGCAGCGACGGCATCCAGGTCGGCTGGCTGCTCGAGAGTTTGACCACCGCGCTCGCCGAGCCGACACGCGACAATGTCGCCGTCAGCGACTACGTCAGCCAGATCGCCGCCGCGGCCAACGAGATCTCCCGACGCGCCGCCAACCGCTCCTCGGTCTCGGTGCGGGAACAGGCGCGGCGCGTCGTCGAGTCGGCCCGGGCCATCGTCTTCACCCAGGAGCTCGCGGCGGAAGTCCGGATCAAAGCCCTGGTCGCCACAGCGCGCAAGCTGACCGACCTGATCGACGCCGATTTCTAGGACGGTCCGCCTCAGCTAGCCGCCGGCGACGGTCAGCCCCTCGACCCGCAGGGTCGGCGCGTTGCTGCCGCTACGGAAGACGAGGTCGTTGGCCGCGGTCAGGTTCATGAACATGTCCTTGAGATTGCCGGCGATCGTCAACTCGTTGACGGGATAGAGGATCTGGCCGTTTTCGATCCAGAAGCCCGAGGCGCCGCGGCTGTAGTCGCCGGTAACGCCATTGACGCCGCTGCCCATCAGTTCGGTCACGTAGAACCCGCTCTTGATGTCGGCGATCAGTTCGGCCGGCGTCTGCGCGCCGGGCTCCATATGGAGATTGGTCGGCGCAGGCGACGGCGGGCCGCCGGTGCCGCGCGAGGCATGCCCGGTCGAGCGCAAGCC
>CAIUCF010000430.1 GCA_903897565.1 uncultured Rhodospirillales bacterium
GGCATGACCCCGACCTCGCTGGTGCCCGACCTCGCGGCCGCCAACGGGATCAGTTTCGGCAGCCTTGTCACCTGGCTCGTGGAGAACGCCCGATGCGACGCTTGACGCCAGCTGCCGCCGCCGGCCGACCGCTCAACCAGGGACCGCGCAGCGGCCCGAGCGATGCGCAATTGCTGATGAAGCGCCGGCTCGCGCGCTGGACGCCGCGCCATGTCGGCCGGCTGGTCGGCGGCTTCCTGGTCGCCGCCCTAGTCGGCATCGCCGTTGCGGGCACCGCCAATCTGCTGAGCCGACATTCCGCGCTCGGCCGGGTCGCGCTCGCCACCACTGCCGAACTCGGCCTCTCGGTGCAGAGCGTCGAGGTCGAGGGTCGGGTCATGACCGCGCCCGCCGATATCCTGAAGGCGATCGGGGTCGAGCGCGGCACGCCGATCCTCGGCATCAATCCGGCGCAGGCCAAGAACCGCATCGAGGGCCTGCCCTGGGTCCGCGCCGCCACGGTGGAGCGCCGGCTGCCGGGCACCATCCGCATCCACCTGACCGAGCGGCAGCCGCTGGCATTGTGGCAGTATCACGGCCAGATGATGCTGATCGATCACGAGGGCGTGATCGTCACCACCGAAAATCTCGGCCGATTCGCGTCGCTGCTGCTGGTCGTCGGCGAGAACGCGCCCAATCACACCACCGATCTGCTCGCCCTGCTCGACCGCGAACCGACCCTGGTCAAGCAGGCGCAATCCGCGGTGTGGGTTGCCAACCGCCGCTGGGACATTCACCTCGCCAACGGCATCAACGTGATGCTTCCCGAGGCCGACCCGGCCGCGGCGTGGTCGCATCTCGCCCGGGTCGAGCGCGACCACGGCCTGATGGCGCGCAAGATTGATCTGATCGATCTCCGCCTGCCGGATCGTGTCGTCGTTCATGTCATCCCCGATGCGGTCAAGGCGCCGACCAAGATCGCGAAAATCCCGGTTAAGCCAGCCAAGGCGCGCGGCCACCACGCCAAAGCGGTGGCGCGACCGGCATGAGAAAATCCACCGCCCGCCCGCGCGGCGCTCTGATTGCCGCGATCGATATCGGCACCACCAAGGTGTGCTGCTTCATCGCGCGCAACGACGACAGCGGGCCGCGGATTCTCGGCATCGGGCACCAGGTTTCGCGCGGCGTCCGCAAGGGCCAGATCGTCGACCTCGACGCGGTCTCGACGTCGCTGTTGAAGGCCGTGCACGCCGCCGAACAGATGGCGGGCGAAACCATCGTCGAAGTCGTGGTCAATCTCTCGGGCGGCTTCCCGGCATCGCGAATCGTGCCGGTCGAGATCGGGATCGGCGGTCGCGAGGTCACCGAATCGGATATGCGTCGGGTGCTGGGGCAGGGCCACGCCTATCGCGAGCCGGTCGATCGCCAGATGATCCATTCGATCCCCGTCGGCTTTTCGATCGACGGCAGCCGCGGTATCCGCGATCCGCGCGGCATGGCCGGTGAGCGGCTCGGCGTCAATATGCATGTCGTCTCGGCCTCGTCGGCGGCGGTGCGCAATGTGCTCGCGGCGCTCGGTCGCTGCCATATCGAGGTCAGCGGCATGGTGGTCTCGCCCTATGCCGCGGGTCTCGCGGCGCTGGTCGAGGACGAGATGGATCTCGGCGTGACGGTGCTCGACATGGGCGGCGGCACGACCACGATCGGCGTCTTCTACGACGGCTCGATCGTCTATGCCGATACCGTCCCGATCGGCGGCGTCCATGTCACCAACGACATCGCCCGCGGGCTGTCGACGACCGTGGTCGCAGCCGAGCGCATGAAGACGCTGTACGGCAACGCCATCCCCTCGCTCGCGGATGAGCGCGAGACGGTCGGCGTGCCCCAGGTCGGCGAGCGCGACGACGGCAACGTCAACCAGGTGCCGAAATCCCACCTGATCGGGATCATCTCGCCGCGGCTCGAAGAGACCTTCGAGATGGTGCGCAGCCGCATCGAGACCTCGGGCTTCGACAAGCTCGCCGGCCGTCAGGTCGTGCTGACCGGCGGCGCCTGCCAATTGCCCGGCGTGCGCGAGTTGGCCGGCCTGATTCTCGACAAGCAGGTCCGGATCGGCCGGCCGATGCGGGTCGCCGGACTCGCCGAATCGACCGGTGGCCCGGCGTTTTCGACGGCCATCGGGTTGCTGCATTTCGCGGCCTCGGAACGTCCGGAGAAGCACGGGCGAAATTTTAACCCGTCCGATACGCCGAAGGGGCTTTTCGCCCGCGTCGGCACTTGGCTCAAAGAGTATCTATAGTGGGTCTAGCGCGGCAAACCCACTACTGTTAGACTAAAAACCAGCCCGCTTGGCACCCAGGAGACCCGGTATGACCCTCAATCTCAGTATCCCCAAGGAATTCAGCGATCTGAAGCCCCGTATCACCGTCGTCGGTGTCGGCGGCGCCGGTGGCAATGCCGTGAACAACATGATTCGCGCCAATCTCGTGGGCTGCGAGTTCGTGGCGTGCAACACCGATGCCCAGGCCTTGCAGCATTCGCTGGCAGAGCGGAAAATTCAGCTGGGGCAGGCGGTTACGCGGGGTCTCGGCGCCGGATCGCGGCCCGATGTCGGGCGCGCGGCGGCGGAAGAGGTGATCGACGAGATCCTCGGCCATCTTCAGGGCTCCAACCTGGTCTTCATCACTGCGGGCATGGGCGGCGGCACCGGGACCGGTGCGGCGCCGGTCATCGCCCGCGCGGCGCGCGAGAACGGCATTCTGACGGTGGGCGTGGTCACCAAGCCGTTCCATTTCGAGGGCACGCATCGCATGCGGCTCGCCGATTCGGGCATCGAGGAGCTGCAGAAATTCGTCGATACCTTGCTGATCATCCCGAACCAGAACCTGTTCCGGATCGCGTCCGAGCGCACCACCTTCGCCGACGCCTTCAAGATGGCCGATGACGTGCTGCATTCGGGCGTGCGCGGCGTCACCGACCTGATGGTGATGCCCGGCCTGATCAATCTCGACTTCTCCGATATCCGCACCGTGATGAGCGAGATGGGCAAGGCGATGATGGGCACCGGCGAGGCCGAGGGCGAAGATCGCGCCTTGCAGGCCGCCGAGGCGGCGATCTCCAACCCGCTGCTCGACGACGTCTCGATGAAGGGCGCCCGCGGCGTGCTCATCAACATCACCGGCGGCATGGACATGACCCTGTTCGAGGTCGACGAAGCCGCCAACCGTATCCGCGAGGAAGTCGATCCCGAGGCCAACATCATCTTCGGCTCGACCTTCGACGAGAAGCTGTCCGGCAAGATCCGCATCTCGGTCGTGGCGACCGGCATCGATGCCGAGACCATGGTCGTCCCGAGCGGCGTCACCAATGCCCGGCAGCCGGCGCCGCCGACCTTGACGGTGATCGAGACCCCACGCCAGCACCAGGAGCCGAGCTTCACCCCGGTGATCGCGCAGGCCGTTCGCCGTGACGCCGAGCCGGCGCCGCTCAACAACTTCATCAATGCCCGCCAGCCC
>CAIUCF010000431.1 GCA_903897565.1 uncultured Rhodospirillales bacterium
CGCGAGTGGGACCGTCGTCGGCAGCAGTGGCGTGCAATTCGTCAACAATTTTGCGGCGGCGGACGGCACCACGGTCTTGAGCGGCGGCGAAATCGACGTTTATGCCCGGAGCATCATCTCGGGCCTCACTCTGAATGTCGGTGCCAACGTCGATCTGATCCACGTCTCGGCGAAAGGCGCCTATCAGAACGGCTCCACGCTATACCTGACCAGCGGTGGCACGATCGTCGAGACCCTAGACCTTGCCGGGCCAACCGCCGGCTCGCGTTTCCGGATGAGTTCGGACGGCTATGGTGGGACATGGATGACAGTCGCGTCTGGGACGCATCCGCCCGGCACGGCGACTGATTTCACTGCTGACGGCCTGTCCGACGTCCTCCTCCAGCACGGCGCGACCGGGACGCTGTACGAGTACCAGATGAACGGCGCGGCGGTGGTCGGCCAGGGTTTCGTGTCGCAGGTCCCGAATGCCGGCTGGGCGGTGGCCGGCACCGGGGATTTCAACGGGGACGGCACTGCCGATATCCTGTTCCAGAATTCGGCCACCACCACGCTCTACGAGTACCAGATGAGCGGCACGACCGTCGTCTCCGGCGGTTATGTCAGCCTGGTGCCGGGGGTAGGCTGGCGCGTCGCCGGCACCGGCGATTTCAACAATGACGGCGTTGCCGATATCCTGCTGTCGAACGCTGCGACGACGCAGCTCTATGAATACTTCATGAGCGGGACCAGCGTCGTCTCCGCCGCGGCCGTGTCGCTGGTCCCGGGCGCTGGCTGGGGCGTGGTTGGCACCGGGGATTTCAATGGCGACGGGTCCACCGACATTCTGCTGCAGAATTCGGCCACGACGCAGTTGTACGAATACCAGATGAACGGAACCTCGGTGGTCGGCAGCGGCTTTGTCAGCCTGGTGCCGGGTGCAGGTTGGAAGATCGTCGGCACCGGTGACCTCAACGGCGACGGCTACGCCGATATCCTGTTCCAGAACACCGCGACCGCGGAGCTCTACGGCTACGAGCTGAGCGGTACGACGGTGATCGCCTCGGGCAGCATCGCCGTGCCCGGCTCGGGCTGGTCGGTGGTCGGCACCGGCGACTACAACGGCGATGGCCGGGCCGATATCCTGGTCGAGAACGCGAGCACGACCCAGCTCTACGAGTACCAGATGAACGGGCTCATCGTGGCCTCGGGCGGGTTGGTGTCGAGCGGCGGTGCCGCGGTCGTGCCCGGTAGCGGCTGGGCGGCGCTCGATCCGGCGATTCCCGTTTCGGTGTCGACGCCTGCATCCGGCGTCCGCGGCGATATCGACGGCGACGGCAAGGCGGATATCGTCGTCACCAATGCCGTGACCACCGAGATCTACGGCTATGCGATGAGCGGTTTGGCCGTGGCCTCGGCCGGCTTCGTCACCAGCAGCGGCGGCCGGGCGATGCCGGGGCCGGGTTGGCGCATCGTCGCGACCGGGGATTTCAACGGCGATGGTAAGACCGATCTGCTGCTGCAGAATTCGGTCACGACGCAGCTCTACGACTACCAGATGAGCGGCACCGCGGTGTCGGGCGGCGGCTTCGTCAGCCGGGTTCCGGGCGCGGGCTGGCAGGTGGTCGGCACGGCCGATCTCAACCGCGACGGCACCGCCGACATCCTGTTCCAGAACAGCGCCACCAGCGAGATCTACGGCTACGCCATGAGCGGCAAC
>CAIUCF010000432.1 GCA_903897565.1 uncultured Rhodospirillales bacterium
CCTCGGTGTCGATGTCGCCGTCGAGTGCGGCCGATATCACCCAGAACACCGCCGATCTGGTGTTTCAGGGTCGCAAGCTTGCGCCCGTCGTACTGGCGCTCGAGACGGCCCGACGGGCGCGGCAGTTGATCCTGCAGAACCTGATTCTGTCCATCAGCTATAATCTCCTGGCGATTCCGCTGGCGATCTGTGGTCTGGTCACGCCGTGGCTGGCGGCGCTGTCGATGTCGACCTCATCGCTGTTGGTGATCGCCAACAGTTTCCGCCTCGGGCCCAAACGATAACGAGGAGCGAGACATGACCATTGCACTGGCATTGCTGGGCGGCGGATTGATCCTCGGCGGCGGCTTCCTGATGATCTTCCTCTGGGCGCTGCGCTCGGGCCAATACGAGGATATGGAAGGCTCGGCGAGTCGGATTCTGTTCGATGACGACCACACCGGCTCCAAGCCCTGACGCGTAACATGTTACCGCAAATTGACACGGCGCCGTCATAATCGGCGGCCGCTGTTGCCGCACCGCAAGACCGTGTTCGTGATCGGCTGAATTCCGCCATTTTTAACTTCTTCCGCAGCCGTGGCTGGGTTAATGACAAGCCCGCGTCCTAGAGCGCGACGGGGCGGTGTCGAAACCTGCGAAACCGTAAGTCCGCTCTATAATTTCACGATTTTCGATCGATCTTGTGCGAACCCGGCCGAGGCCGCCGGAAGCGCCGCATGATCGAGATGCGGCGGGCGAGGGCAGGCGATGGAACAGGTTTGGGGACTCCCCACCGCAACATGGGCAAAACGCCTGCGGCCCAATGTCTGGGACGCGGTGGCGTTGCCGATCGTGTTGTGCGCCCTGGCGCTGCTCGCCTATGGCAGCCAGGAGGTCGACGTCCCCTACCATATGGGCGACGCGCTGCCGATCTCGCTCGATCCCTGGAACCTGCCGGAATACGCGATGCGCACCGTGCTGCGGATGTTCGCGGCGCTGTTCTGCAGTCTGGTCTTCAGCCTGGTCTATGCGGCACTGGCGGCGAAGAGCCGGCAGGCCGAGAAGATCTTGATCCCCGTGCTCGACATTCTGCAATCGGTGCCGATCCTGGGCTTCCTCTCGATCACGGTGACGGGGTTCATCGCCTTGTTCCCCGGCCGGCTGCTCGGCGTGGAATGTGCAGCGATCTTCGCGATTTTCACCAGCCAGGCCTGGAACATGACCTTCAGCCTCTATCAGTCGTTCCGGACGATCCCGGGCGAGTTGAAGGAGGCGGCGCGGATGTTCCATCTCTCGCCGCTGCAGACCTTCTGGAAGCTGGAAGTGCCGCACGCCATGCCGGGGCTGATCTGGAACATGATGATGTCGGTGTCCGGCGGCTGGTTCTTCGTCGTCGCCTCGGAAGCGATCACGGTGTCCGGCCATACCATCATGCTGCCGGGGGTCGGTTCCTATATCGCGACCGCGATCGCGCAGCAGAACCTGCCGGCCATCATCTGGGCGGTGGCGGCGATGTTCGTGGTGATCATCCTCTACGACCAGATGCTGTTCCGGCCGCTGATCGCCTATTCGGTGCGCTTCAAGAACGAGCTGTCGACGGATGAGGATTACGGGCGGCCCTGGTTCCTCGTGACCCTGCAGCAGGCACGGATTTTCGACCTCGCCGGCTGGCTGTTCGGCGCCTCGGTCGATGCCTATGGCTGGCTGCTCGGGCTGGTGCTGCCCAAGCGGGCGACCAAGCCGCTCGAATCGAAGGATACCCATCCGCTGGTCGAATGGGCGGTCAATATCAGCCTCGGCGTCGGCGGCGTGCTGGCCGCGTGGTGGCTGGTGCGTTACGTCTCCGATGCGGTGCCGTTGCGGGAAATCGCGTGGACGGTGGTGCTCGGCGGCATTACCGGGATCCGGGTCTTGGTGCTGATCGCGATCGCCACCCTGGTCTGGGTGCCGATCGGGGTGTGGATCGGCATGCGGCCGCGGCTCGCGCAATTCGTCCAGCCCTTCATCCAGTTCGCCGCGGCGTTCCCCGCCAATCTGTTCTTCCCGATCGCGGTGCTGGTGATCCTGCGCTTCCACCTCAATGTCGAGGTCTGGATCAGCCCGCTGATGATCCTCGGCACGCAGTGGTACATCCTGTTCAACGTCATCGGCGGCGCCATGGCGATCCCCGCGGAGCTGCACTATGCCGCCTCGAATCTGCGGGTCACCGGGTGGCTGTGGTGGCGCAAGGTCATCCTGCCGGGCATCTTCCCGGCCTATGTCACCGGGGCGCTGACCGCGGCCGGCGGCTCCTGGAACGCCTCGATCGTCTCGGAGGTCGTGAGCTGGGGGCCGAATACCCTGACCGCGACCGGAATCGGCTCGTATATCGCCAAATACACCGCGAGCGGCGATTTCCCGCGTATCGCGCTGGGCGTCGGCATGCTGTGTATCTATGTCATCCTGTTCAACCGCCTGCTCTGGCGCCGGCTCTACAACCTGGCCGCCGAGAAGCTGCGCCTCGATTAAGGGAAAACGACCATGACCCAGAGCGGTGAAGCCCTGATGGTGGCGTCCGGTGTCCGCAAGGTGTTTCGCGGCGGCGATCGTCCGGTGCTCGAAGACGTCGACTTCACCCTGAAATCGGGCGAGATCGTCGCCTGTCTCGGCAAGTCCGGCTCGGGCAAATCGACCTTCCTGCGGATCATGGCCGGGCTGATCCCGGCGACCGGCGGCAGCATGACCTACAAGGGCGCGGAAG
>CAIUCF010000433.1 GCA_903897565.1 uncultured Rhodospirillales bacterium
AGCCTGGTCGATCGCTACGGCTCGGAAACGGTCGCCGCCTATGGCGCCTGCTTCCAGCTGTGGAACTACATCCAGATGCCGGCCTTCGCCGTCGGCAGCGCCTGTTCTTCGATGGCGGCGCAGAGTATCGGCGCCGGGCGTTGGGAGCGCGTCGACCGCATCGCGCTGATCGGATCAGGCTACAACATCCTGCTGACGGGCATTCTCGTGGTTGCCGTCACCCTGGTCGACCGCGAGGCCTTCGCCTTCTTCCTCGGCAATAATCTGGGCGCGATCGAGATCAGCCGGCATATCCACAGCATCGTGTCATGGTCGTTCGTGATGTTCGGCATAAGCTTCGTGCTGGCGAGCGTCGTGCGCGCCGCCGGCGCGGTGATCGCGCCGTTGCTGATCATGATCATCGCCTTCGTCTGCCTGCGCGTTCCCGCCGCGATCGCGCTGACGCCGCTGCTCGGCGCGGACGCGGTCTACTGGGCGTTCCCGATCGGCTCAGGCTCGTCGCTGCTGATGACCGCAGCCTATTACCGCTTCGGCGGGTGGCGGGTGAACCGGCCCATCGAGGACCTGGCAAGTGCGGTCGCCGAGGACGCGCTGTCCACGCCCGCGAGCGGCGCCGTGTGATCTGCTGATCTATGACTTGCGGTCGCCGGCGAGCCAACGCGCGGCGCCGACTCGATCCCGACGCCCCAGACCGTCGAACTTGCGTCCACTGATCTGTTCGAGGGTCTGCAACGCATGCCCGACCTGGGGCGCGTCGAGCGCGGAATCGTCCAGCCGGGCCTTGAGACCGATCGCGGCATACTGCTTCTTGCGCATGATGAACCGTGCGACATGGTCGCGGGCGGCGACATCCTTGGTGCCGGCGAGCTTGTCGGGCTCGGCGATCGAGACGCGGATGCCCGGGGTTTGGCCATAGAGCCGGCGAAGCGCCGCCTCGACGAGAAATCGCAGACCTTCGAGACAGCGCGCGGCCAACGAGGCAAGGAGCGGTATTTCCTGTACCGCCTCGGCCTTCAGATGCGCCGCCAGCAATTGGAGCGCCGTCTGGTGGCAGTTGATCTCGCCAAAGGCCGCCTCTTCCTGCGCCGGATCGGGGGGCGCCAGCTCGGCGGCCGTCAGTTCGATCCGCGGGAGCGTGTCGCTGCGCAATTCGGTGGACGAGATCGCGGCGCAGACGCTCGCCGCCGCCGCCGTCCGCGCGCCCAGGGGGCCGAGCTGCCATTTGTCGGTGAGATAGCGCAGGACGCTGGTGTGGTCGTACTGCGTGGCGTCCACCCGCGCCTCGACCCAGGGCGAGACCAAAATCGCGGGCACCCGGACCCCGAGCCGGTTGAACGGGTATTCCTGGGCAGGGTCGTCGGGCGGCGCGGCTATCGGCGGCGCGACCTGATCGTAGAAGCCGCCATGCTCGTCATAGGCGACGATCAAGAGCGTCGACTGCCACAGCGTTTCGTTCGCTCTGATCGCGTTGTAGACATCGGCGATGAGCTTTTCCGCCCGCATGATGTCGTGCGGCGGATGGCCGTCGTTGAGCCCGAAGCCGAGATAGTTGGGCTCGATGAGGGCAAATTGCGGGAACGCCTCGGCACTGCCGCGGGCGTCGTCGTAGAATTGGTCGATGTAGAAATAGCGCGCGACATTGTGCGGTTGGCGTTGGTGGGTCAGCACGGTGGTCTGCGGGATGTCGTGGAAATAGACCTTCCAGTCGATCGCCCGCTCGTTGAGGCGATCGAAGATCGTATCCTGCGTCTGCTCGAAATAGCCGGGAAGATCAGCGCTATGCGTGCCGTCGCCCGGCATGTCGACGCGGCCATTCGTGGTCCCGGTCAGGGCGAAGAAGCGATTGGGCCAGGTCGGCCCGGGCAGCGAGGCGTGCCAGTGGTCGCAGATCGTGAACCCGCGTGCCAGCCGATGCAATGCCGGCAGGAAGTCGAGCGGGTAGTAGCTCATGATCTGCTGGCGCGCCGCCAAGGTGCTGTCCGGATAGGCGGCCGAGAAATCGCGCACGAACCCGGCATTACCGTTTGCGAGCTGGTCCGCGACATGCTCGACTTCGTGATGGGGGTCCCATTTCAGCATTTGCCGCAGGGCGGTTGGAGCCTGCCGGTAGATGCGGCCGTCGGAGTCGGCATTCTGCCCAGGAGACGCCGGATCCACCCCGACCAAGTCGGGATACACTGCCTTGAAGCAGCCGAGCATCTGGTCGAACGAGCGGTTTTCGAGCATCAGCAGCAAGACGTGCCGGATGGGGTCACTCGCTGCGGCCATGCTCACCTCACCCTGTTCGGAGAACCGGGTCGGTATAGTTCCACATTTTGGCTGCGAAGAAACCCCCGATGTCGTCAGCCGTTAGCTGGCGAGCCGGACTCTCGGCTGGGCAGCGATCGCGCTTCCCACCGACCTCTCCGGGCCTGTGTCGGCGAGCAACTCGTCCAGGGGGGCCGGGCGATGCAGCAAATATCCTTGGGCGTAATCGATGCCGATCTCGCGCAGCCGCGCCAGGATTTCCGGCCGATTGACGAATTCGGCCACGGTCTTCACGCCGATCACCCGCGCGACATCGGCAAAGCAACGCACGGCGGCGTCGTCGAGCGTGTCGTCGATCAGGTCGCGGATGAATTGCCCGTCGATCTTCAGGTAATCGACCG
>CAIUCF010000434.1 GCA_903897565.1 uncultured Rhodospirillales bacterium
CATCTTCGGCAGCCTGAAGTCGAACGGCCAGGTCGTGCTGGCCAACCCCAACGGCATCTGGTTCGGCCCCGGCTCGCATGTTGACGTCGCCTCGATCGTGGCCTCGACCGCGACGGCCTCGCAGGCCGCGCTCCAGGCGTTTGCCCATGGCGGCGCGCTGATGCTCGACACGTCGGGAAAGGTCGATGCCAGTATCGTCAATGACGGCTCGATCTCACTCGGTGCCGAAGGCCTCGCCGGTCTGGTGGCGCCGGGCGTCGCGAATAACGGCATCATCGCCGCGAGGCTCGGCCGGGTTGTGCTGGCCTCCGGCACGGTTGCCACATTGGATTTCTACGGCGACGGGCTGATCAGCTTCGCCGTCGGCGGCTCGGTCACGGCGATGGCCAAGGACCATGCCGACAAGGCCTTGAGCGCGGCGGTGGTCAACTCCGGCACGATCAACAACGCCGGCGGTACGGTGCTGATGACGGCGGCGGCGGCCAAGACGGTGGTCGACAACACCATCAACATGTCCGGCGTCGTGGTGGCGAGCTCGGTCAGCGCCAAGGGCGGCGAGATCGATCTCGACGGCGGCTCGGGCGCGACCAATGTCTCCGGCGAGCTGGTGGCGTCCTCTCAGACCGGAACGGGGGGTACCATCACCTTCAAGAGCCATGCGGTGAGCCTGGCGTCTACCGCGAGGTTCGACTTCAATGGCGCGACAATCGGCCGGATTAATATCGACAGCGCGCTCGGCCTCGCGAGTGAGAGCGACACGGCATCGATCAACGGAAGCGATTATACCCTGATCGACTCGCCTGCCGCGCTCGAGAATGTCGGCGTGCGCTTGGATGGTCGTTTCGCCCTCGTCGCCGACCTTGACCTCGCATCCATCAGCAACTTTATCCCGATCGGATCCGAAGACACGCCGTTTACCGGCCAGTTCGAAGGATTCGGACATAAGGTCGACAATCTGACGATCAATCAGCCTGCCAGCAGCAATCTTGGGCTCTTCGGAACCCTGGGCAAGGGTGCCGTCGTCGCCGATCTCGGCATCACGAATTCCAGCATCAACGGCGTTGGCATGCTCGGCGCTCTCGCCGGGGACAATAATCGAGGAACGATTATCGACAGCTACAGTAGCGGGTCGGTGACCGGCTCGTTCGAAACCGGCGGCTTGGTGGGCCTGAACAACGGCACCGTCTCGTTAAGTCAATCCTCGAGTTCGGTGACTGCGACCAACCTCCTCGACACCATCGCCGGTGGCTTGGTCGGCGACAATTTCGGCACCATCGCCGACAGCTATGCCACGGGGACGATTATTGGCAGCGGGGTCGTCGGCGGCCTCGCCGGGCAAAATGACGGTACCATATCCCTCAGCTATGCGACAGGCGCAGTGACGGGGACGGTGACAGTCGGGGGCCTCGCCGGGGGCAATGCCGGGCTGGTATCCCAAAGCTTTGCGGTCGGCTCGATAAGCGGAACCGACTGGCTTGGCGGGCTGGTGGGCTTCAATAGCGGTACGATCGAAAGCTCATACTACAATGGCGCATCACCCGCGAATACGACCTCGAATTGGCTGAGTGTCGGCGGCCTGGTCGGGATCGACCCCGCACTGCTCTCGGGAACGACCACGGCAACGATCGCAGGGAACATCGACCTGGCGGCCGTGGCGGGGGGTATCGTCGACCTTGCCGGCTACACGATCTCGAACTCCTATTCGACAGGAATCGTCACCGGCGAGAACCTGTTGGGCACGCAGTTCATCGGAGGCCTGGCCGCGGCCGACATCGTGGTGACGTCGTCTCTGAATGGCTTGTACGGCACATTCATCGTAACGGCGGGAAAGCCGATCGTTGCGCCCCCGGTGGTAGCGATAATAACTGGCTCCGGCAGTTTGACGCCGCCCCTGCCCTCGCCCTCGCCCTCGCCCCCGGTTGTGATGCAGCCTCCAGCGCCGCCGGCGGAAACTCTGCTGTTTGTCGGCACGATCATGCTGAGCCGGGTCCCGCCACTCGTCCTACCCGGTGCTGTCGCAAATCCGCGTGTCCCGCTCCCAAGGAGTGACATCGGACCGACTCCCGTCGACGGGATCCCGGATTTCCAGAGCGTCTCCCGCGCCGTCGCGATCGAGCCTCCCGCGTCGGTGTTCCCTGCGGCGCTTGCGCCCACGGATTACGCCAATCGGATGCTGGGGGATCTATTGGTCAGCGACCAGAAGTCCAGGTAGCGCCCGTCGCGCGGAGGCCGCATCGGTCTGGCGCACAAAATCGTTCGTCACTATGGTGCACAGCCGCTTCGATCCCGCCACAGCCGCCCAGAGTGCATCTTGTCCCTGAAATCCCTGCCGCTCGACGGCTTCTTGCTTTCGCTCATCGCCGCTGTCGGTCTTGCCATCATCTGGCCGACACCCGGGGTCAGCGGCGGGTTCCTCCATGCCGATTGGGTCAGCAGCTACGGCATCGCGGTCGTGTTCCTGCTCTATGGGCTGACGCTGTCGCCGGAGAAGATGTGGGCGGGGATGGTCCATTGGCGCCTCCATCTCGCGGTACAGGCCGGGACCTTCATCCTGTTCCCAGCCGTGATCCTCGCTTTGGGGCCGCTGCTGTCGCCCCATCTGCCGGTCGCGACCTGGACCGGGTTCTTCTACCTCGCCGTTCTGCCGTCGACGGTGTCTTCTTCGGTGGCGATGACGTCGCTGGCGCGCGGCAATGTCCCGGCCGCGATCTTCAACGCCAGCCTGTCGAGCATCATCGGCGTCTTCGTCACCCCGCTGATGATGGCCTGGTACATTCACAGCAGCGGCGGCAGCATGCCGCTCGGCCACGTCCTGCAGAAAATCATGCTCTTGGTGCTGTTGCCGATCGTGATCGGCCAG
>CAIUCF010000435.1 GCA_903897565.1 uncultured Rhodospirillales bacterium
AGTCAGGCGATCCAGGGCATGGTCGCCGGGCTTGCCGCGCGGCTGCAGCAAGACCCGAACGACCTGCCCGGATGGAAGCGTCTGGCGCGCTCCTACGCCGTGCTCGGCCAGCCGATGAAGGCTGCCGACGCCTACGCCCAGGCCGCCAAGCTCGATCCCAAGGACGCGACGTTGCTGATAGGGCAGGCCGACGCGTTGGGTTCGGCGCTGCCGCAAGGCAGTGCGCCATCCGAGGCGATGATCAAGCTCTATCAGCAGGCGCTCGTCCTCGATCCGAAGCAGGCCGATTCCCTGTGGATGCTGGGCTATATCGCCCATAGCAACCATCAGGACGCCACCGCCGGTGGTTACTGGCGCCGGCTGCTGACCGTCCTGGATCCGAACTCGCAGGATTACGCCGACGTCAAGAAGGCGATCGCGACTCTGCAGACACCGTGACGATTGT
The DNA here is from genome assembly GCA_903897565.1 of uncultured Rhodospirillales bacterium. Classification (GTDB taxonomy): domain Bacteria; phylum Pseudomonadota; class Alphaproteobacteria; order ATCC43930; family CGMCC-115725; genus CAIXXC01. The sequence goes on from CAIUCF010000435.1 coordinate 446, forward strand.
GTTACAACAAAAGAGTGCGGACATATAAATATAATATCGATAGTTGTTGACACCCAAGCGCCCCCTCCATAGCCTCACCTACGCGCGTAGAGGGGGAAGGAAATGTCAAAAATCAGTATGTTAGGCGGCATCTGTCTGATGCTGTCGGTGACGTCCTGTGCGTCGATCGTGGAAGGATCGAGCCAGGAGGTCATGGTCAATTCGGCACCGAGCGGCGCCCATTGCGATGTTTACCGCCTCGGTGTAGCGATTGCCGAGATCAGCAAGACACCGGGATCGGCGACAATTAAGAAGCGTAACAAGCCGATCGCAATCTCCTGCTCGAAGCCTGGTTACGAAACCACGACGGCGGTCGCCAAATCCGATCTGGCAGCCTGGAATCTTGGCAATATCGTCATTGGCGGCCTCATCGGCTTCACGATCGATTGGATCGACGGCGCCTGGAACAAGTATGATTCTCCGGTGACCGTCGCTCTTCCCGCGTCAGCCCCCGGTACGCCGCCGAACCAGGACGCACCCAACGCGTCTTAGTCGTGGCCGCCAATCGTGCCAGGATGCGCTACTCGATCGGGTTGCGCGCCCGGTTTCGTCATTCCGTCGGGCTGCGCGCCCGACCACGGCTGTTGAGAGTCTCCGGCAGGTCGGCCCAGGCATAGGCGCTGGCGCCGACTTCGCGGCCGCCGTAGCTCAGGGTCTGGCGGGCGACGACGCGACCGCCGAGGCGCTCGTAGAAGAACCGCGAGGGATTGCGATCCAGCACCCAGAGCATGCAGGCCTTGTGGCCGTTCTGGACCAGCCGGAAGAACAGCGACAGCAGCAGTTGGCGGCCGATCCCCAGGCCCTGCTGGTCTGGCTGGACATAGATGCTGAAAATCTCGCCGCCGCTCGGCAGGCAATCATCGCGCTGCGTGCCGCAACTGCCGAAGCCGAGTACCTGATTGCGGGAATCGACGGCGACGATGACGTCGCCGGGATGCCGGGTGACGAAGCGGGTCCAGAAAGCCGAACGATGCCGCGGCGACATCTCGACGAGGACGTGGTCGGGGAGAATTCCGGCGTAGGTCGTGCGCCAGGTTTCGACATCAACCCGGGCGATGGCCTGGACGTCGGCGATGCTTGCGGCCCTGATCAGCGGCATGAACCCTGCTCCATCCTGGTGGCAGGCTCCAAGTTAAGCACGCAATCGGTGGCTTGTCCCGGGTCTCGTGACGATTTCCGACGGGAACCTAGGGGGTGAGAAACCCGACGAGTTCCTTGGCGCGGGCGATATTCGGCGCGGCGATAGCATTCGCCCGTTCCGCGCCGCGGCGCAGGATCGAGTCGATATGGTCAGGTGCGGCGAGAAGACGCGCTCGTTCGGCGGCGATCGGGCCGAGTACTGTCACGGCGAGTTCGGCGAGGTCCTTCTTGAAGCGCGAGAAATCGACCCCGGCGAAGCGCGCGACGGTGTCGGCGAGATTGGCATCCGTCAGCGCCGCATAAATGCCGAGCAGGTTGGCGGCCTCGGGCCGCGACTCCAGCCCGGCGACACTGTCGGGCAGCGCATCGGGATCGGTCTTGGCCTTGCGGATTTTGAGATCGATGGTCTCGGCGTCGTCGGTGAGATTGATCCGCGAATAATCGGAAATATCGGATTTCGACATCTTCTTGCTGCCGTCGCGCAGGCTCATGACGCGCGTCGCCGTTCCCAGGATTTGCGGTTCCGGCAGGGGGAAGAACTCCTCGCCGAATTGGCGGTTGAAGGCGATCGCGATGTCGCGGGCGAGCTCCAGATGCTGCTTCTGGTCCTCGCCGACCGGCACATGGGTCGCCTTGTAGAGCAGGATGTCGGCCGCCATCAGCACGGGATAGGCGTAAAGGCCGAGCCCGACCGATTCGCGATTCTTGCCGGCCTTGTCCTTGAACTGGGTCATGCGGTTGAGCCAGCCGAGCGGCGTGATGCAGGACAGCAACCAGCTCAGCTCGGCATGGCCCGACACCGTGCTCTGGTTGAAGATCACGGCCGTATCCGGGTTGATGCCGGCCGCAACATAGGTCGCCGCGACTTCGCGGGTGGTCTGGCGCAGTTCGGCCGGATCCTGCGGCACGGTGATGGCGTGGAGATCGACGATGCAGAATATGCACTCGTAATCCTGCTGCAGCCTTACCCAGTTGCGGACCGCGCCGAGGTAATTGCCGAGATGCAGGTTGCCGGTCGGCTGGATGCCGGAAAAGATGCGGTCCATGATGCGGTCGGTCCTCGGGGTTCAGGTGCTCGGGCTTGGGTAGCGGGTCGCGGCCGGTCGGGTCAAGTGCGCCGGCGCAGGACGCGGCGCAGCACCTCGCGGTCGGCGGCCCCGAAAGCCAGCGCGAACAGGGCATAGCTGGCCATGCCGAGCCCGACCAGGGCGGTCAGCGCGATCAGTTTCTGCCACTCCAGGCCGAAATAGATCCAATGATGCAGCCAGAATTGCAGGCCGAACACCGTCGCCGCCATGGCAAGGCTGGCGAGGATGATTCGGGGCACGCGGCGGCGCGCCTGGGCATCGACGATGAAATGGCCGCGATGGCGCAACAGCCACGCCAGTGACAAGGCGTTGATCCAGCCCGCGATCGTCGTCGCCAGCGCATTGCCGACATGGGCGAAGGGAATCGAGAGGGTCAAGGTCAGCACGAGATTCGCCAACACGGCGACGATACCGATCCGGACCGGCGTCTTGGTATCTTGGCGGGCGTAAAAGGCGGGTGCCAGGACCTTGACGAGGACGAAGGCCGGCAGGCCGAGCGAATAGGCTTCAAGCGCCGTCGCGGTGCCATGGGTGGCTGCGGCGGTGAAGGCGCCGCGCTGGAACAGCACCGACAGGATCGGCTCAGCGGCGATGCCGAGCGCCACCGCTGCCGGCAGGGTGAGGAGCAGGGCGAGTTCGAGGCCGCGATTCTGCGTCGTGTTGGCGGCGCGCGAATCCTTCTCGCGCAACTGTTTCGACAACGGCGGCAGGATTGCGGTGGCGACGGCGATTCCGACGACGGCGAGCGGAAGCTGGTTCAGGCGGTCGGCGTAGTAGAGATAGGTGATTGAGCCGTGCGGCAGCAGCGATGCGACGTTGGTCGAGACCATCATGTTGATCTGAGTGACGCCGGCGCCGAACACGCCGGGAATCATCAGCCCGAGGAACGTCTTCATCTCGCGGTCGAGCCGCGGCCAGGGCAGGCGCAGCGCCATGCCGGCGCGCGCCGCCGAGACCAGGAGCCAGAGAAATTGTGCAAGGCCAGCCAGCGTGATGCCCCAGCACAGGGCCTCGCCGACATGGCCCAGATAGTGGCCGAGGAACGCCGCCGCGATCAGGCAGATATTGAGCAGGATCGGTGTTCCCGCGACCGCCGCGAAGCGATTGACCGAATTGAGCACGCCGCCGAGCAATGCCACGATCGAAATGAACAGGAGATAGGGGAAGGTGATGCGGGTGAACGCGATCGCGAGGTCGAGTTCGCCCTGATCCTTGACGAAACCCGCGGCGATCAGCGGCACCACGAATGGCATGAAGATTTCGGCCATCACCAGCATGATCAGCAACGCGGTGACCAACAACGACAGCACCCGTTCGGCATAGGCCTTGGCGGCGAGCTCGCCTTCCTCCGCGATCATGCGGGAGAAGCTAGGGACGAAGGCGGCATTGAAGGCGCCTTCTGCGAACAATGAGCGAAACAGGTTGGGCAGCCGGAACGCGACGACGAAGGCGTCCGAGATCGGGCCCGCACCCAGGGCCGCGGCTGTGACAGCATCGCGTACGAAACCGAGGACGCGGCTCATCATGGTGAAACCGCCGACGGTGGCGACGTTGCGAAGCAGGGCCATGGGCGGGAGTTCTATACGAAGGGCGGGGGCATGCGGAAGAGGCATGACACCGCATGAATTCGTCGCGCCGGGAGCGAACAGGCGACGACGAGCACGATCCTTAAGCCTATGGTCATTACCTTGCTATAAAAACGAGTGAACGGACGAAGACGCCAGTACCGTTCCCGCCCGCAGTAGAGTAGGCTCCTCCGACTCCGCTGCCGGGATGACTTCCCGGCGCCGAAACCCCGAGATCTACTAGAGTTCTTGTCTGATGACAGTGACATCGAAGCGTCCCTCAGTTTCTCCCCGAGTTTGGCGGGAGGCTGTGGCGCCTTACACAAAACCGAGCACGACCCGCAGCTTGCTGCAATTGGCTGTTACTTTCGGCTGCTTCCTCGCCGTCATGGGTGTGATGTTCTACGCCCTCGGCCACGGCACGCTGATCGGTCTGCTGATCGCGCCGGTGGCGGCGGCCTTCGTCGTCCGTCTCTTCATCATCCAGCATGATTGCGGGCATGCCTCGTTCTTCGGTCCTGCCTGGGCCAATGAGCTGCTCGGTCGCTTTCTCGGGGTGCTGACCTTGACCCCGTTCGACTCCTGGCGCTGGAGCCATTCCGTCCACCACGCGACCTCGGGCAATCTCGATCGCCGCGGAGTCGGCGATATCACGACGTTGACGGTCCGCGAATACCGGGCGCTGCCGAAATGGCGGCAGAGTCTTTACCAGCTCTATCGCCACCCCATCATCATTCTCGGCTTTGGCCCGATGCTGCAGTTCTTCGTGATCCACCGCCTGCCGGTGTCGCAGCGGCTGCGGAAGGCCCGGGAATGGCTGAGTGTCTGCGGCACCAACGCCGCGATCCTCGGCGTGGTCGTGCTTGCCATCATGACCCTCGGCTGGAAGCTGTTCCTGATCGGCTACCTCCCGGTCATGGTGATGGCGGCGTCGATCGGCGTCTTCCTGTTCTATGTCCAGCATCAGTTCGAAGAGGCGTATTGGCAGCATACGTCTGGCTGGAGCTTCACCGCGGCGGCCCTTGAGGGCTGCTCGCTGCTGGATCTGCCGGTGTGGCTGCATTGGCTGACCGGCTATATCGGCTTTCACCATGTCCATCACCTGTCGAGCCGGATCCCGAACTACCGGCTGCGGGAATGCTACGAGAAGAACCCCGTCCTGCAGACCTCGAAGAAGCTCGGCCTGCTGGAAAGCCTCAAGACGCTGCGGCTGACACTGTGGGACGAGGACGCCGGCCGCCTGATTCGCTTCGATCAAGCCTGAGGGCAGTAGCCCAATTCCCTCCGGGCGCGATCTGCATTAGGGTCGCCGCCGGAATCAGAAACTGGGAATCGGGTCATGGAACTCTGCCGAATTGGGATCGTCGGTTGCGCCGGTCGGATGGGACGCATGCTGCTGGCCGAGACGCTCGGCACGAAGGGAGCGTTGCTCGCCGGAGGAGTCGATCGGCTGAAGCCCGGCGAGTCGCTCGACCTCGGTGAACTCGCAGGCGGTAAGCCGCTCGGCATTGTTGCTGGCGACGATGCGAAAGCGCTGTTCGACGTTGTCGATGTCGTCATCGACTTCACGGTTCCGGCCGCCACGGTCGAACACGCGAAGCTCGCCGCGGCGACCGGCAAAGGCCTGGTGATCGGCACGACCGGCCTGGACGCCGAACAGACTCGCGCGATCGAGGCGGCTGCGACACAGGCGCCGATCCTCTGGGCGCCCAACATGAGTCTCGGCGTCAACCTCCTGCTCGGCCTGGTCGAACAGGTTGCGCGCAGTCTCGGCGAAGACTGGGACATCGAAATCGTCGAGATGCATCACCGCCACAAGATCGACGCACCGTCGGGCACGGCGCTCGGACTCGGTCGAGCCGCGGCGAAGGGCCGGGGCGTCGTCCTCGACGAGGTCGCGGTTCGCAGCCGGGACGGTTATACCGGTCCGCGCAAGGAAGGCACGATCGGCTTTGCCACGCTGCGCGGCGGTGATGTCGTCGGCGATCACACCGTGATCTTCGCGGGCGAGGCCGAGCGCATCGAGTTGACCCACAAGGCCACCGATCGCCGCATCTTCGCGCGTGGCGCCCTGCGTGCCGCGCTCTGGACGAAAGGCCGGCCGCCGGGCCTCTACGGCATCAAAGACGTGCTCGGGCTCTAGCGCGGATTGCCGCGATGGCCGTAACCCTCATGACCGAGGCAGAGATCGAGCAATTCTTCGCCCGCCTCGCGGCGAAGCTGCCCGAGCCGAAGACCGAGCTCGAATACAGCAATCCCTTCACCTTGCTGGTCGCCGTAGTACTCTCGGCGCAGGCGACCGATATCGGCGTCAACAAGGCAACCCGCAAGCTGTTTGCTGCGGCCGATACACCGGCGAAAATGGTCGCGCTCGGCGAAGATGCCATCCGCGAGCATGTCCGGACCATCGGGTTGTTCCGCACCAAGGCAAAGAATGTCTTTGCGCTGTCGCAAATCCTGCTGCGCGAGCATGGCGGTGCCGTGCCGCGCGACCGCGCCGCGCTGGAGACGCTTCCCGGCGTCGGCCGCAAGACCGCGAATGTCGTGCTCAATGTCGCCTTCGGCGAGCCGACGATCGCGGTCGATACCCATCTGTTCCGACTCGGCAATCGGACCGGTCTTGCCCCGGGCAAGACGCCGCGAGAGGTCGAGGATGGGCTGGTGAAACGGATTCCGGCACACTGGCTACAGGGCGCGCATCACTGGCTAATCTTGCATGGTCGCTACGTGTGCACCGCCCGCAAGCCGAACTGTGCCGACTGTATCGTGCGCGACCTCTGCCATTTCGACGCGAAGACTGGCTAGGCTAGCTCGTCGAAGCCGTCGTTTCGGGCGAGAACGGGGTGCAGAGATTGGCACCAAGACCAACGGCCTCAGTGCCGTGGCGTGCGCGGGTCTGGGCGTGGCTGACCGTCATCATGCCGGCTTCCGGATAGAGGAAGAGATCGAGCACGCAGGTGGCGCCGCGATATTGCCAAAGCTCCGCGGGCGCGTCGCGGCGGGTGAAGTCCGGTGGTCCCAGCCGAGCGAGCAGGGCCGGCGCGCTCAGATGTTCCAAGGTGTCGATTTGCGAGGCCGGCAAATCGGTTGGCCTGAGGCCGAGGCCCGGCTCTGCCCCGGTTGCCATGACGGGAGCTGCAGGTGGATTTGGTGCGACGCACGCGCTCAGGCCGATGCCGAGGGCTAGGATTGCGGCGAATCTGACGGCTCTACCGCGGCACGGAGCGCCGGGCACCAAAACACTACGCGCACTCATCATTCCCGCCATCTGGTCCCCCAACCACAAGGCCAAGAATTCCCCGATTCAGGTGTGCGATGCAACCTGAATCGGGGGCGGTTCGGGACTTAGTTGTAAGAAAGCGGGGTCTGCACGAATGTCGGCTGGACCAAGGGCTGTTCGCCCCCCGTGACGCCGGCGAGAATGGGCGCGTCGGTCGCTTGCGCCTGAACGTCGCCCGAGACCTGGCCACCACGTTCGATCTCGATCTGGCCGTAGCGCACGACGCCGGAAACCTTGCCGGTGGCGCGGATGAACAAGCGATTCTTGACCGTCAGCGTGCCCTCGAAGCGACCATGGATTTCGAGTTCGTCGACGGTG
>CAIUCF010000436.1 GCA_903897565.1 uncultured Rhodospirillales bacterium
AATTTCGAGATCGGCCGCGACGCCGACCTCGCCGAGATCCGCAAGCGCCACGACGCGGTACTGATCGCGACCGGCGTCTACAAGACCCGCGAGATGGACGTCCCCGGCAGCGGCTTGAAGAACGTCATCCAGGCGCTCGACTATTTGACCGCCAGCAACCGCCGCAATCTCGGCGATACCGTCGAGGCGCAGGGTCTCGACGCCAAGGGCAAGAACGTCGTCGTCGTCGGTGGCGGCGATACCGCGATGGACTGCGTGCGCACTGCGGTCCGCCAGGGCGCCAAGTCCGTCAAATGCCTGTATCGCCGCGACCGCCGCAACATGCCGGGCTCGCAGCGCGAGGTCAGCCATGCCGAGGAAGAGGGCGTCGAGTTCGTCTGGCTCGCCGCGCCCGAGGCCGTGGTCGGCAAGTCCAAGGTGTCGAGCGTCCGCGCCCATCGCATCCATCTCGGCGTCGCCGACGCGTCGGGCCGGCAGACGCCGCAGATCGTCGACGGCAGCGATTTCACGATCGACGCCGACCTCGTGATCACCGCGCTCGGCTTCGAGCCCGACGACGTGCCGAAGATGTTCGGCGCACCGGGTCTCTCGGTCAGCCGCTGGGGCACCTTGCGGATCGACAACCGCACCCTCATGACGACGATCGACGGCGTCTTTGCCGCCGGCGACATCGTCCGCGGCGCCTCGCTGGTGGTGTGGGCGGTGCGCGACGGCCGCGAGGCCGCGGCTTCGATCACCCAGTATCTCGATGCCAAGCTCGCGGCGAAAGCCCGGGCCGCGGCCGAATAATCACGACAACGCCCGAGGGAGCCGCTCAGATGTCCCATGAAATCGATCTCTCCAATTTCGGAGAATCCGGCGACGCGTTTCGTGATGGTTTCACCGCGAATGCCAAGCATCTTGCCGACAGCGGCATGTACGATCCGACCGAGGAACACGATGCCTGCGGCGTCGGCCTGATCGCCGCCATCGACGGCAAGCCGCGCCGCGAAGTCGTCGAGCTGGCGATCCAGGCGTTGCAGTCGATCTGGCACCGCGGCGCGGTCGATGCCGATGGCAAGACCGGCGACGGCGCCGGCATCCATCTGCAGATCCCGCATGCGTTCTTCCGCGCCCATGTCGCCGGCTCCGGTTCGACCGACGTCCGCGACATGCCGCTCGCTGTCGGCATGATCTTCCTGCCGCGTACCGATCTCGAAGGCCAGGAGCGCTGCCGCGCCATCGTCGAGTCCGAAGTGCTGAATTTCGGCTACGCGATCTTCGGCTGGCGCCAGGTCCCGGTGAACATCGACGTCATCGGTGAGAAGGCCAACGCCACCCGGCCCGAGATCGAGCAGATCATCATCGGCAATTCCCGCAACACGCCGCCCGAGCAGTTCGAGCGCGATCTCTTCATCCTGCGCCGCCGGATCGAGAAATGCGTGATCGCCGACCAGATTCGCGACTTCTACATCTGCTCGCTCAGCGCCAATTCGATCATCTACAAGGGCATGTTCCTCGCCGAACAGGTCACGGCCTTCTATCCCGACCTGCTCGACCAGCGCTTCGAATCCGCCTTCGCGATCTATCACCAGCGCTACTCGACCAACACCTTCCCGACCTGGCCGCTGGCGCAGCCGTTCCGGATTCTCGCCCATAACGGCGAGATCAACACGGTGCGCGGCAATCTCAACTGGATGAAGAGCCACGAGACCCGGATGGCGAGTCCGGTATTCGAGGGCTATGTCGAGGATCTGAAGCCGGTCGTGCAGGCCGGTAGCTCGGACTCCGCCGCGCTCGACGCGGTCTGCGAGCTGCTGATCCGCGCCGGGCGGCCGCTGCCGATGGTCAAGGCGCTGACCGTGCCGGAAGCCTGGCAGCAGCGCGATACGATGTCGAAGGCGCATCGCGACCTCTACAGCTATTGCAACTCGGTGATGGAGCCCTGGGATGGTCCGGCGGCGCTCGCCATGACCGATGGCCGCTGGGTGCTGGCCGGCCTCGATCGCAACGGTTTGCGGCCGATGCGCTACACCAAGACTGCGGACGGCTTGTTCATCGCCGGCTCGGAGACCGGCATGGTCCGGATCAACGAGTCCGACATCATCGAGAAGGGCCGGCTCGGGCCGGGCGAGATGGTCGGCATCGACCTCGTCGCCGGCAAGTTCTATCGCAGCAACGAGCTCAAGGACATGCTCGCCGCCCGCCAGCCCTTCAGCGAATGGGTGAAGACGGTCGAGGGGCTGAAGGCCAAGGTCACGGTCGGCGGCAAACACGCGCCGAGCTTCGACAAGGACGAGCTGCGCCGCCGCCAGGTCGCGGTCGGCTGGACTCTGGAGGAGCTCGAGCTGATCCTGCAGCCGATGGCCGAGGAGGGCAAGGAAGCCATCGGCTCGATGGGCGACGATACGCCGCTCGCGGTGTTGAGCGACCAGTATCGCGGTCTTCACCATTTCTTCCGCCAGAACTTCAGCCAGGTCACCAACCCGCCGATCGACTCGCTGCGCGAGCGCCGGGTCATGAGCCTGATCACCCGTCTCGGCAATCTCGGCAACATCCTTGAGGAAAACGCGCAGCAGTGCGAAATCCTGCAGCTCGCCTCGCCGGTGTTGACCAATTCCGAACTCGAGGCGATGCGGGCGCACAAGATCGTCGCCAAATCGGTGATCGAGATCGACTGTACCCTCCCCGTTCCGGCCGACGGGCCGGCGTCTAAGGAGCGGTCGTTGCGCGATGCCCTGCGCCGGGTCCAGCGCGAGGCCGAGGACGCCGTGCGCGGCGGCTGCACCAACATCATCCTGTCGGACATCAACACCAGCGCCGAGCGGGCGCCGATGCCGATGATCCTCACCATGGGCGCGGTTCACAGCCATCTGGTCCGCCAGCAGCTCCGCACCTTCACCTCGATCTGCGTGCGGTCGGCCGAGTGCCTCGATGTCCACTACTTCGCGATCCTGGTCGGCGTCGGCGCCACCTGCGTCAACGCCTATCTCGCCGAAGCCAGCATCATCGACCGCCATCGCCGCGGCCTGATCCCCGATATCTCGGTCGAGAAGGCGCTGGAGCGCTACAAGAAGTCGATCGACGACGGCTTGCTGAAGATCATGGCCAAGATGGGGATCTCGGTGATCTCCTCCTATCGTGGCGCCTATAATTTCGAGGCGGTCGGGCTCTCGCGCTCGCTGGTCGCGGAATTCTTCCCCGGCATGACCTCGAAGATCTCCGGCATCGGCCTGCCGGGCGTGCAGATGAAGCTGCTGGAGCAGCATAAGCGCGCTTACGCGACCGATTTCGTGGCCCTGCCGGTCGGCGGCTTCTACCGCTCGCGGCGCGGCTCGGAGACCCATGCCTTCCAGGGCGAGATGATCCATCTGCTCCAGAACGCGGTCGAGCGCGATTCCTATGCCCTCTACAAGCGTTATAGCGAATCCGTGCGAAAGCAGGGCCCGGTCAATCTGCGCGACCTGCTCGACTTCAACTACCGCATCCCGGCGGTGTCGCTCGAGGAAGTCGAATCCGTCACCGAGATCCGCAAGCGGCTGATCTCGCCCGGTATTTCGCTGGGCGCGCTCGGCCCCGAGGCGCACGAGACCTTGTCGATCGCCATGAACCGCATCGGCGCCAAGTCGGACAGCGGCGAAGGCGGCGAGGATCCGGCGCGCCACAAGCCGCGCGAGAACGGCGACAACGCCAGCTCGGCGATCAAGCAGGTCGCCAGCGGCCGCTTCGGTGTCACCGCGGAGTACCTCAACAACTGCCGCGAGCTCGAGATCAAGGTCGCCCAGGGCGCCAAGCCCGGCGAAGGCGGGCAGCTGCCCGGTTTCAAGGTCGACGCCCTGATCGCCCGGCTGCGCCACTCGACGCCCGGCGTCACCCTGGTGTCGCCGCCGCCGCATCACGACATCTACTCGATCGAGGATCTGGCGCAGCTGATCTACGATCTGAAGCAGATCAACCCCGACGCCAAGGTCTGCGTCAAGCTGGTGGCGCGCTCCGGCATCGGCACGATCGCGGCCGGCGTCGCCAAGGCCAAGGCCGACACGATCCTGATCTCCGGCCATGTCGGCGGCACCGGCGCGAGCCCGCAATCCTCGATCAAATACGCCGGCATTCCCTGGGAAATGGGCCTCGCCGAGGTTCATCAGGTGCTGGTGCTGAACCGGTTGCGCCACCGTGTCACCCTGCGCACCGATGGCGGCCTCAAGACCGGCCGCGACGTCGTCATCGCCGCCATGCTGGGCGCCGAGGAATACGGCATCGGCACGGCATCGCTGGTCGCGATGGGCTGCATCATGGTGCGGCAGTGCCACTCCAACACCTGCCCGGTCGGCGTCTGCACCCAGGATCCGGAGCTGCGCAAGAAGTTCGA
>CAIUCF010000437.1 GCA_903897565.1 uncultured Rhodospirillales bacterium
CGGCGTAGCGATATGCGAAGGCCTCGCGCTCTCTGATCGGGCGCGAAAAATAGGCTTTGGAAAGTTCCGAAAAATCGCCGCCGTCGTCGACAGGCCTTCTCACCTTTTCGCTGAAGTCGACCCAATGTCCGATTTCGTGAAAAAGCGTACGGTATAACTGGGTCGCCCTCACGGACTCGCGGGAAACGGAAACGGTACAGCTGCGTCTATCGCGAATGATTTGGTGACCGTCCTCGCGGAGCCGCTCCAGTTCCGCCCGCTCGTCGGGTCCGGGCGATCGTGGCCAAACGAGCTTGGCATCAAAATCAATCGCTTCCAACATTATCGCGGGGCCGCGCAGAATCTCCCGACCGCTGAGGGTTCCCAGATCCGCATCATAAAGAAGGCGCCCCCAAGCGGGCTTGAGGATCCTCTGCTTTTCCGTCGGCTGGCGAAGGACGAAGATGCCGAGACCGTACCAGTCGAACGGAGGCAGGTTCGACAGAAGATAACAAATATCGTCGATCGAACACGCGTGCGCGCATCCGCCATAATTGTCTTCGACGATAAAGAAGAGGTCCCGCCGCAGCACCACCCGCTTGATCACCTCATGACGACCAATCAGCTCCGCCCACTCCCGCTCGTGGAGAGCAGGCCAGGGTATTGATGCCTTGTTGTTCTGGCCGTGGCCCTGGCGAACGGTGCCAATATTGCGGTTGCGCCTGGTGGCATTGAATACGGGACTCATTTGCCGTTGGACTTGGAGGTTTTGTCGCATCAACGTTCCTAGGCGTCACCCAGATCGAGTCGGCGACCGATCCGCTCCAACCGCCCTTCCAGCCGATCGATCCGCATCGACTGACCTGCGAAATCGGCATGGATTTGTGCAACCGACATCTCCAGCGACGTCAGGCGGCGTTTGACGTCGCTCATATCCTCTCGGATGAGCGACTGCCCGTCCAGCACGCGCTGAACCATCGTTTGGATCATTTCCAGACTGACGTCAGCCATCTCTTACCTCCGAGCGGACGGATGGATTGCTACGCAACCCGCGCCGTGCAAACACGAAATACAACCATGAGGAACATTACATCTTCTGGCGGTGAACTGACAATCTCCTCCCCCTCTTGATCGCACCACGTGACGGCGCTACAGCGCCTCCTTCAGCCGCTCGCCATCCGCCGCTCCGCGCCGAGCCCGAACGCCGCGCCAAACTGCGGCACCGGCATCGGTTTGCCGAACAGGTACCCTTGACCCTCGTTACAGCCTTGGCACAGCAGGCTATCGCGTTCGGGTTCCCGCTCGATGCCCTCGGCGATCGTTTCGAGATCGAAGTTCCTCGCCATGTCGAGGATCGCCCGGATCACCGATGCGTCCTTCTTCGACGTCAGCATGCCCTCGACAAACGAACGATCGATCTTAATTCGGCTGAGCGGATAGCTCTTGAGCAGGCTGAGCGAGGCGAAGCCGGTGCCGAAATCGTCGAAGGAAATACAGACGCCGTGGTCCCGCAGCCGACGGAGCTTTTCCAGCGCGATATCATCGTGATCGAGAACGATATTCTCGGTGATCTCGATTTCGAGCGCACTGGGAGGCAGTTGGTGCCTCTCGAGAATTTCGATCACTTCCGTGGCGAGGTCACCGACGCGGAACTGCGCACCGAAGAGGTTCACGCCCATCCGGAACGATTCCGCCCCGTCCCGACGCCATCGCGCCGCCTGCGCGCAGGCTTCGTCGAGAACCCATGATCCGACGGTGGCAGCGAGCGGCCCCCCCTCGAGCGCCGGCAGAAAGGCGGCGGGCGACAGTAGTCCGCGCTCCGGATGCCGCCAGCGGATCAAGGCTTCCGCACCGGTGAGAGTTCCGTCAGTCAAGCTTACTTGGGGCTGATAGAAGAGCAGGAACTCGCCATTGTTGACGGCCCGATGAATCTCCATGCCGTAGAGCCGCCGCGCCGCGGCTTCCATGCGCAGCGCCGGCTCGAAGACGAACGATCTGCCGCGCCCATTGATCTTGGCTTTGAATAAGGCGAGGTCGGCATTCCCGACGAGTTCCAGGGGGTCTTCCGTATGCAGCGGCGCAAGGGCGACGCCGCAACTCGCTCCGATATGGATCTCCTGGCTGTCGATGACGATCGGCATGGTGATACCGGCATTCACTGCGATCGCGACTTCGGAGGCCTTCACCAGATCATCCATCTTCGGCAGCAAGATCGCGAACTCGTCTCCGCCAATTCTCGCGACGGTGTCTTCTTCGCCGACATAGGACTCCAGCCTGCCGGCGACCTCCTGCAGGATGTTGTCGCCGACCGCGTGGCCGAGGGTGTCGTTGACGTCCTTGAAGCCGTCGAGATCGATCATCACGACCGCGGCGGGCAGCCGTCGCGCAAGCGTCTCTTCGACGTGTCTGTAGAAGCGGCCGCGATTGGCGAGGCCGGTGAGGATATCGAAATTTGCGAGCCGGTAGAGTTCCTCGGCCTCACGCCGGTCCAGACCGATCGCGTTTTCGGGCCCGGATTTCTCGGCGAAAGCCTCGACGCGGCGAAGTTCGAGCCTGTCCGACGCCATCTGCGCGAGCTCACGCAGACGCTCCCCATCCGCCTCGGAGAAGTCGTCATGGGGCACGGTATCGACCACGCACAGGGCACCCAGCGCCAGACCGTCCGGGGAGAAGAGCGGGACGCCTGCGTAGAATCTGAGGCCGGCCGCGCCCGTGACAAGGGGATTATCATGGAAGCGCTCATCCGCCGTGGCGTCGGGGACGACCATCACACCATTCTGATTGATGGCGTGAGCACAAAAAGAAACGTCGCGGCTCTTGTCAATATCTCCGACACCGATACTCGCTGCGAAGAATACATGATCGCTACCGATCATATTCACCACAGAAACTGGCATGTTAAACATGCGGGCCGCAATCTTTACGACAGGATCTAAACTGCCGAGCGGAACCTCTTTTCTCAGTCCATACGTCGAAAGTGCTTCCAGCCTTTTCTCTTCTGTCGCCAATATAGCAGGGCACTTCATTCGAGTCTTCTCCTGAACCACAATCGAAGAGAACCGCGTTACCCGCGGAAGATTATCATCGCGACTTATAATTGTGTAGCCAAATTCAGGACTGGCGATTTGCCCACCGTGTGGGACGAGCCATCGTCATCGCCGGTCGAAGACACGAGCCGGGCGGCATCCGACAACGCAGGTTGGGAGCGTTTCGCTATGATGAGACGTGTGGCGTGCCGGGGGCCCGCAACATCATCGGATCGAGGCTACGGTCGATGCAAAATACAAACTTGGGATATATTGCCTCTTTCCCGATCGTGACCTGACGACCCCCAGCACCCGCTCTATCCCGCGACGCCCGACGGCGCTAAGGTGCCCGCCGGATAGAAACGAACCCGTCGCCACAAGCGGGCGGGCATCGACCACGGGAGACTGACGGCATGGCGGATCGGTTGAAGGGCAAGAAGGCGTTGATCACCGGCGGGGCACAGGGGCTCGGCGCGACGATCGGGCGGATGATGGCGGCCGAAGGCGCGCTGGTAACCCTAACGGATCGCAACGAGGCCGGCGCCCGCGCCACCGCCGCTGAACTCAACGCCGAGCATGGCCGCGAGATCGCCTTCGCCTTCGGCCATGACGTCACCGATGCCGCGCGCTGGGACGAGGTCGTCAGCGGGGCCGATGCGGCGATGAGCGGCATCAATGTCCTGGTCAACAATGCCGGGATCGCGGTGATGGGCTCGGTCGAGAGCCTGTCGCTCGACGAATGGGACCGCTGCATGAAGGTTAATACCGACAGCGTGTTCTTCGGCATCAAAGCGGCGCTGCGGGTGATGCGCGACCATCAGCCGGGCTCGATCATCAATATCTCGTCGATCTCCGGACTCGTCGCCGGCCACAACCTCGCCGCCTACAACGCCTCCAAGGCGGCCGTGTGGCTGCTGAGCAAATCGGTAGCATTGCATTGCGCCAAGCTGCGCCTCGACATCCGCTCCAACTCGGTTCATCCGGCTTTCATCAAGACGCCGATCCTCAACGATCTGTCGCCCAAGGGCGCGTCGGAAGAGCTCTATGAGAAGTTGGCAAAGCAGGTGCCGCTCGGCCGGCTTGGCGATCCGTCGGATGTCGGCTATGCCGCGATCTATCTCGCCTCCGACGAGAGCCGCTTCATGACCGGATCGGAGCTGAAGCTCGATGGCGGGCTGTCGGCGAGTTGACCGGCTCGCGACGGCGAAACCGATGAGACGGCGCGATTTTCTCAACGGCCTCGTCACCGGCGCGGCGATACTGGCCGCGCCACCCGGCTTCGCCGGCGGCACCACGCGCCGCCTCGACATCGTCAGCCGGACGATCGAGGTCAACGGCAAGCCCGCCAAGGTGTTCGGCCTCACCCAGCCCGACGGCACCCAGGGGCTGGTGCTCGACGCCGAGGCCGGCTTCGACGTCACCCTGGCCAACCGCATGGCCGAGCCGACCCTGATCCACTGGCACGGCCTGACGCCGCCCTGGGTGATGGACGGGGTTCCCGATAATCCCAAGCCGCTGCTGCAGCCGGGCGAGAGCCGGGCCTATGCCTTTCCGCTTTCGCGCGGCGGCACCTACTGGATGCACGCCCACACCCTGCAGGAGCAGAACCTGCTGGCGGCGCCGCTGATCGTGCATACCGCGGCCGACCGGGCGCGCGACGCGCAGGAGGTCGTGATCCTGCTGCATGATTTCTCCTTCACTCCGGCGACTGAGCTGCTGGCGAAGCTGAAGGGCAAGCCGGCCTCGGGCGCGATGTCCGACATGGATATGTCGGACACGGATATGTCCGGCATGAACATGTCGGGAATGACCATGCCGGGCATGGGCGGCGCCGATGTCAACGACATCGACTACGACGCCTATCTCGCCAATGACCGCAGCCTCGCCGATCCCCAGGTCGTGCGCGTCGAACAGGGCGGGCGGGTGCGGCTAAGGATCATCAACGGCGCCACCGGCACGGCGTTCACCATCACCACCGGCAAGCCGATCGGCACCCTGATCGCGGTCGACGGCCAGCCCGTCGCGCCGATCCAGGGCCGAAGCTTCCCGATCGCGATGGGGCAGCGGCTCGACATCCTGCTCGATATGCCCAAAGCCGGCGGCAGCTTTCCGATCCTGGCTTTGCGCGAAGGCGCCGCCGAGCGCGCGGGGATCATCCTGGCCTCCGCTGGCAGTGTCGTGACCAAACTCTCGGTCAAGGGCGAGGCCGCGGGTCCGGTTGTCGGGCTCGATCTGGAGACGCGCCTGCGGGCGATGTCACCGCTAGCGGCGCGGCCCGCCGACCAGAAATTCGCGCTGAAACTCACCGGCTCCATGGCGCCCTATGCCTGGTCGATGGGCATAGGCCCGCTCAAGGTCAGGCAGGGCCAGCGCATCGAAGTCTCGCTGCAGAACATGTCGATGATGACCCACCCGATCCATCTCCACGGCCACAGCTTCCAGGTCGTGGCCATCAACGGCAAGCCGCTTTCCGGCGCGGTGCGCGACACCGTGATCGTGCCGGCGATGGCGAGCGTCACCATCGCCTTCGATGCCGACAATCCGGGGCATTGGCCGCTGCATTGCCATCACCTCTATCACATGGCGACCGGTATGATGACCTATGTCGCCTATGACGGGATCGGCTGACCCTTCGGCTCAGAAGCCGAGGGTGCTCGGGAGCAGGGTGGCAATCGTGTCATTGGCGTGCTCGGCGATGAAGCCGAGCCAGGTCGCCGCGGCGATGAAGGGACCGAAGGGAATGCGCGTCTCCCGCGACATCCTGCGGCCGAGCGCCATCGCCAGCAGCGCCGCAACGATGCCGAGTACGCTGGAGATGAAGATCACGGCCGGCAGCAGCTGCCAGCCGAGCCAGGCACCGGTGGCGGCGAACAGCTTGAGATCGCCCTCGCCAAGCCCGGCCCGGCCGGCGCGCCAGGCGTAGAACCGGGCGACCGCCCAGATCAGCCCGTAGCCGAGGACCGCGCCGATACCCGAAGCGAGCATACTATCGCCGCCGCCCGCGATCGAAATCATCAGCCCGGCCAGGATCAGCGGCAGGGTCAGGACGTCCGGCAGCAGCATCGTCTCGGCGTCGATCCAGGACAGTGTCAGCAAGGTCCAGCCGAGCCCACAGGCGAGCCAGGCCGAGTCTGACCCATCCGTCAGCAATACCGCCAGCACGGCGATCGTCGCCGCAGCCAATTCGATCGCCGGATAAAAGCTGCCGAGCGGCGCGCCGCAACCGCGGCATTTGCCGCCCTGCAAGAGCCAACTGACAACCGGGACAAGCTCCAGCGGGGAGAGGGTCTTGCCGCAATGCGGGCAGGAGGAGCGCCCGGACACGATCTTGCCCCCCACCGGCAGGCGGCGGACGACAAGGCCGAGAAAGCTGCCGATGAAGGGGGCGACAACGACCGGCGCGAACCGGAGGAACTCCCCCGGCGGCGCCATGGACGTCCCGTCGAGCATCAGGATCGCGGGGTGGCGCGCGCCACCCCGAGACGGCCGCTATTTATTATAGACGTCCTCGTTCTCGCCGGTGCCGCCTTCGCGGCCATCGGCGCCCAGGCTGAACAGATCATAGTCGTGACCTGGGCGCGAGCTCGGCGAGCGATAGACCAGCGGCTTGTTCCAGGGATCGGTCGGGACCGTGCCGTCCTTGAGATACGGACCGTTCCAGCCTTCGACGCCATCCGGCTTGGTGATCAGCGCCTGCAGGCCCTGATCCGTGGTCGGATAGGAGCCGACATCGAGCTTATAGAGATCGAGGATACCGGTCAGGCGTTCGACCGACTGCTGCGCGATCTTGTGCTTGGCGCCGCCGAGCTGCTTCAGCACCGCCGGCGCGACCATGCCGATGAGCAGCGCGAGAATGGCGAGCACGACGAGCAATTCGAGCAGTGTGAAACCTGCTTCGCGGCGCGTGCAGCGCTTGTTGAGGGCGGCCGAGACGGTCTTGGAAAGGAATGCCATGGGCTGGGAGGGTCCGTTGATGAGATAAGTTCTCAGCGGTGTAGAACTTCTATGGTAATTCTTATCGAATTTCAGCATATTCAGTCTGTTGGTAATCATATTCGAACATGGCGAGCGCGTCCAACATCATTTCCGGACGCATTGCTTTTTTCTGCCGGGCGAGTCCTTGCCTCAGTTTCTTGCCCCGGCGGGCGGAGGAAGATAGCGAGCGATGTCGTCTCAAGCACTTCAAGCCGAGAAACCGGTGACCGCCGGCATGGACCGCAGCGAGATCGACAAATCGCCCTATCCGGCGATCGGCAAGCTGCTGCTGCACAGCGGCCGGCTCGACAAGTTGATGATTGAGCGCGCCTATCGACTTTCCCGCGAAAACGAAGAGCCGTTCGACCTGGTATTGACCAGACTAGGCCTCATCGCCGAGGCGGAACTCGCCCACGTCCTCGCCGAGGAGCTCGGGCTCGAGGTTGCGGCGACCGGCCGCGCGCTCGAGGCCTCGCCGTTCAACCAGCGCCTCAGCGGCAAGTTCCTCAAGCAGCACCGCGTCATCCTGGTGGATGAGGGCCCGGGCAAGATCGCCGCCGTGATGGCCGATCCGACCGACGAGCCCACCTTGGCCGCCATCATGTTCGCGCTGGAACGCCCTGTCGGCCGCCAGGTCGGTTGCGCCTCCGACGTCGAGGCGGCCTGGGATCGCTTCTTCGGCACCCAGGAGGCCAGCAACCCCGAGCAGCGCCCCGAGGACGACGCCGAGGAAGACGTCGACCGCCTCAAGGACATGGCGAGCGAGGCCCCCGTCGTCCGCCTCGTCAACCAGATCATCGGCCGGTCCATCGAGTTGCGCGCCTCCGACATCCATCTCGAACCGATGCCCGGCCGCCTGCGCCTGCGCTACCGCGTCGATGGCTTGCTGCAGGAGGGCGAACAGCTGCCCGAGCGGCTGAAATCGGCGATCGCGTCGCGTATCAAGGTCATGGCGAAGCTGAACATCGCCGAGCGCCGGCTGGCCCAGGACGGCCGCATTCGCGTGCCGGTCCGCGGCCACGAGATCGATCTGCGTATCTCGACGACGCCGACGATCCATGGCGAAGGCATCGTCATGCGTATCCTCGACAAGAGCGGCGTGACCCTGGCCTTCGACTCCCTCGGCTACACCGAGGCCATGATCAAGCAGTTCCGCGAGGTTCTGCACCGACCCTACGGCATCATCCTGGTGACCGGTCCGACCGGTTCCGGCAAGACCACCTCGCTCTACACCGCGTTGACCGAACTCAACCAGACGGACGTCAAGATCCTCACGATCGAGGACCCGATCGAATACCAGATGGACGGCGTCAACCAGGTCGCGGTCAAGCCGTCGATCGGCCTGACCTTCGCGACCGCCCTGCGCTCGTTCCTGCGCCAGGATCCCGACATCATGATGATCGGCGAAATCCGCGATCTGGAGACCGCGGAAATCGCGGTCCAGGCGGCGCTCACCGGCCATCTCGTGCTCTCGACCCTGCACACCAACGACGCCGCCGGCGCCATCGGCCGCCTGCTCGACATGGGCGTCGAGGATTACCTGCTGACCTCGACCATCAACGGCATCATCAACCAGCGCCTCGTCCGCCGCCTGTGCCAGGCCTGCAAGGCGCCGCACAAGCCGGTCGCCGAGCAGATCGAACCGTTGCGCCGCAGCGGCCTGGTCAAAGATTTCGAGAACCTGATGCTCTGGCGCGCCGAGGGCTGCTCGGAATGCGGCGGCGGCGGCTTCACGGGTCGCTTGACCGTCATGGAACTGCTCATCCTCAGCGATCCGATCCGCAAGCTGATCCTGTCCAAGAGCGACGCCAGCGCGATCGCCCGGCAGGCGGTCGCCGAAGGCATGATGCCGATATACGTCGACGGCATGTCCAAGGCGATTGCCGGGCTGACGACGGTCGAAGAGGTCTTACGCGTCACCCAGGACACCTAAGGGATCATGCCGCGTTTTCGTTATTCTGCGATCAACGACCGGGGCGATACCGTCTCCGGCGAGATCGAAGCCGCGAGTACCGCAGAGGCCGTGCTGGCCATCCAGCGGGAGGGCAATTTCCCGCTGCGCACCACCCCGGCGGGCGCCGGTGGCGCCGGCTTCCTGAAGAACATCCTGCCGGCCAAGCGCCCGGCACGGGCCGCGCTCGGCATCGCCACGCATGAACTGGCCTCGCTGCTGCCCGCAGGCCTGCCGCTCGACCGTTCGCTCGAACTCGTCATCCAGCTCACTGACGACAAGGTCCTCAAGGAGGTGCTGCGCAGCATCACCGACAAGGTCAAGGGCGGCACCGCGCTCGGCGACGCGCTGGAAACGGCGCCCAATGTGTTCTCGAAGCTCTATATCAGCCTGGTCCGCTCCGGCGAGGCCAGCGGCAGCCTGGAATCGACCCTGATCCAGCTCGGCGATTACCTGCAGCGCGCCCAGGCGACCCGCGATCAGGTGAAATCGGCACTGATCTATCCCGTGCTGCTGCTGAGCGCCTCGGTGCTGGCGCTGGGCTTTATCCTCACCGTCGTCCTGCCGCAGTTCAAACCGTTCTTCGCCTCATCGGGTGCGCAATTGCCCGGCCCGACCGCCTTCGTCATGGCGCTCGGCGATTTCGTCGGCGCCTGGTGGTGGCTGATGCTGCTCTCGGTCGGCATCGGGATCGCCGCGATCTCCTACGGGCTGAAGCAGCCGGCAATCCGCTTGTGGTGGGACCGCAAGTCGCTGACCCTGCCTGTGATCGGCCCGCTGATTTCGAAATCGGAAACCGCCCGCTTCTCGCGCACGCTCGGCACCCTGGCGAAGGGTGGCCTGCCGCTGCCGACCGCGCTGACCCTGGCGACCGAGACCGTGACCAATCAGGCGATGATCGAAGCCCTGAGAAACGCGGTCACCAGCCTGCGCGAAGGCGGCAATCTCGCGGCACTGCTGAGCCGGACCAAGGTGTTCCCGCCGCTGGCGACGCAGCTGATGCGGGTCGGCGAAGAGACGGGCCGCATGGACGAGATGCTGCTGCATCAGGCCGATCTGTTCGAGCGCGATGTCGGCCGCACCATCGAGCGGCTGTTCACGGCGTTCACGCCGGCCATCACCATCTTTCTCGGCGTGACCGTGGCCGGGATCATCGGCTCGGTGATGCTGGCGATCCTGAAAATCAACGACGTCGCCGGATAATGTTGCGGCGCTCGGCGGCCAGCGGCTACACCCTGCTCGAACTGCTGGTGGTGCTGGCAGTCGCCGGATTCATCATGGCCGGGATCGCCTCCTACAGCACCCAGTCGATGCCCGGCACCAAGCTGAAGAGTGCCGCCCAGCGTCTCGCCGATACCCTGCGCACCGCCCAGGCGATGGCGGTAACCGACGGCACGCCGGTGACGGTCGCCTTCTCGCATGGCAGCGCGACCTACCTCGTCGAGCCGGGCGGCGAAGCCACGACCCTGCCACCGGGCACGAGTCTCTCCTTTACCCCCAACGCTTTCCTGCCGACCAAGGTTCCCGGCATCCGTTTCTTTCCCGACGGCAGCGCTGCGGGCGGCGACATCGAATTCACGGCGGGCGACCGCAGCTTCCATATCACCGTGGACTGGCTGACGAGCCGGGTGACGCTGAATGATTAGGCCGACTGCAAGCACCCGTCAGCGCGCGGCGGGCTTCACCCTGCTGGAGACCTTAGTTGCACTCGCGATCCTCGGCATGGCGCTCGGCTCTTCGATTTCGGTGTTCAGCGATTCGCTCTCGCGGTCGCGCCACGCGGCCATGGAAGCCGAGGCCGCGGGGATCGCCCAGGCCATTCTCGACCAGATCGGCAATACGATACCGACCAAGAAGTCACCGATAAAAAGCGACGACCCACAACTCAAACTGGTCAGCGGCATGGACCCGAAGTTCCGCTGGCGGGTCGATCTCGAGCCATACAATCTCAAGAAGCAGGGCGACGATACTGCGGTCAAGGCCGCGTACGTCGTGGTGGAAGTCGCCTGGTACGAATCTCAGCACCCCTGGTTCCTGACCGTGCGCAGCCTGCGCGTCGGCCTCAAGGAGCAGCCGGAATGACGCCGCGCCGCCACCGCGAAGCTGGCTTCACCCTTCTGGAATTGCTGATTTCCTTGACGCTCCTCGGCGGTCTCGGCGTGGTGATGTTCGGCGGGCTGTGGTACGGGCTGCAGACCTGGCACCGGGCGACGGTGTTCGACGAGCGCGCGGACGACATGACCGTGGTCCGCCACGCGCTCGACCAGGCGCTCGGCCGCGCCTATCCGCTCTACCTCGGTACCCAGAAGCCGCCGACGACCGACGTCGCGACGGCGCCGGCAGCGCAGGAAAAACCTGGGATTGCGTTTATCGGCACGCCGAGCGCGATTCAGTTCCTGGCGCCGACGCCGCAATCATTGGGTGGCGGTGGCATGACGAGATTCCAGCTGCGGGTGACCCCGAGCGAGAACGCGGTCGGGTATAGTTTGATCATGCGGGCACAGCCTGAGTTGACAAATTCCCCAGACCAATGGATCACGAGTACTATTCTTGACCATGCAAAAGAAATCCTTTTCTCATACTACACTGGTAATATAGACTCGTCAGTGTCACCGAAGTGGCTCAAGCACTGGGAACATCAGGCAATGCTACCGAAGCTTATCCGGATGAGTGTCGTATTCCCGGGGTTCAAATGGCCGGACGTGACAATCGCACCGCGGATCGCGGTTGACGCGAGTTGCACATTGGATCCGGGTTCTATGACTTGTGGTGGACGCTAGGATGGCCGTGATCAGCCCCGATCTCATGAAGCTCGACATCGCCGCCTTGGGCGAACGGGCGTGGCGCTGGTGGATCGAAGAGCTGCGCGGCGTCTGGGACAACTCGTTCCTGCGCGACTTCGGCAAAGAGGCGGAACATCCGATCCTCACCCTGTCCGCCGACAATGTGCTGCAAGAACCGCCGACCATGCCGAGCCGCAAGATCGCCGAGTTGTTCGCGCGCATTCCTGGCGTGGCTTCCCTGATGGGGCGTCAGGCGCTGGCGCGTCCGGTCACCCTGCGCCTGTCGCCGCCAATGTTCCTGCACACGCGGATCGACCTGCCGACCGTGACCGCGCGTGTCTTGCCCAATTTGCTGAAATTCGAGATCGAGCGGCAGACGCCGCTGGCGCTGACGGATACCTGCTTCGGCTACCGCGTGCTCGGCCGCGACCGCATGACCGGCCGCATGAGCGTCGATCTCTATGTCGCCAAGCTCCGCACCGTCAACCGCGCCGCCGAAGCGGCCCAGGATCGCGGCCTGCGCATCGCCAAGCTGACGGCGCTCGCCCCTGACGGCACCGATGTCGAGATGCCGGTGTTCGGGGCGCAGCTGCCCGCCATCCATCTCGACCATCATGGCCGCGTCACGGCCGTGCTCGCCGGGGCGGTGGTATTGATGGTCCTGGCGGCGGCCTGGAGCTACTCCGCCCGCGAAGACCGCCTCGACCAGTCGCTGCAGGAACAGCTCGCGACGGTACAGGAGAAGGCGGGTCGGATCGAGGCCCTGAGCCGCAAACAGGCCGCACTGGAACATGATCTCCATGGTCTCGAGAGGCGACGCGTCGATGCCGCGCTGACTCCGGAGCTCGAAGCGATCGCCCAGGTCCTGCCCGACGATTCCTGGCTCAGCGGATTCGAGATCAATGGCGCGACGGTCACCCTCGCCGGCTTCTCCAACAGCGCCTTCAAACTGCCGGCGACCTTCAACGCGTCGGGCGTGTTCGCCAATGCCCGCCTGCTCGGGCCGGTGCAGCACCAGAACGGCGATCCGGCCGATCGCTTCGACATGGCGGTGGATTATGTGCCGGCCATGGCCAAGCACAAGGGCGGGAGCGGCAAATGAACCCGCATCAGAGCCACATCATGATGCGGGCGGCGGCACTCGCCATCCTCGTCATCATCGTGGCGATCCCCATTTATCTCTGCACCACGCTGGCCGCGAGCTTCGCCGATGCCGTGAGCGCCGGCGCCGCCGGGACGCAAGAGCAGATCCGGCAGTACACGATCGTGGCGCAGCGCAGCGCGATCGCCGAGGCCAATCTCCGCCGGATCAAGCAAGCCTACGGCACCTTGCCCTATCTGCTCACCGGGAATTCACCGACCGCGGCGCTGGCGAGCCTGCAGGACGAGGTCAAGGCAGTCCTCGAGCAGAATGGCGGCGCGATCTCGAGTGCGGAGGCGGTCCCACCGGAGCGCCAGGGCGGGCTCGA
>CAIUCF010000438.1 GCA_903897565.1 uncultured Rhodospirillales bacterium
CCGAGCTCGGCGCTGCCCCGGGGTTTGAAATGCGCGTCAACCGCGGCGGCGGCGACATCTTCGAGCCGATCCGGCGACCATTTCGGATTACGGTCCTTGTCGACCACCGCCGCGCGCACGCCCTCGACGAAATCCGGGGTGCGAATGCTGGCCGAGACCATGCGGTATTCCTGGTCGAGGCATTCCTCGAGCCGCCCCAGCTTGCGGGCGCGGCGCAGGGCCTCGAGCGTGACCTTGATCGACGTCGGCGAGTTCATCGCAATTTCATTGGCGGCCTTCTGCGCCTCAGGTTCCGGGGCCGAGCGCAGCGCCGCGAGAATGTCCTCGGCGCGATTGCCGGCGTAACAGCGATTGATCCAGCCGGCATTGGTCGCCAGCTTGCTTTCACCGGGATCTGCCTTGAAGGCGGCGAGCACTGCCGGTAGGCCGGCGGCCGAGGGCAGCGCCGCGAGCGCGGCGCGTAGTTCGTCGAGCCGGGCGACCGGAACGCAGAGATCGGCCATGCCGATGGCAATCGCGTCGGCTCCGGAGAGCCGTCCCGCGGTCAGTCCGGCATGGGTGCCGAGCTCGCCCGGCGCGGTGCCGAGCAGATAAGTGCCGCCGACATCGGGGACGAAGCCGATCCGGGTCTCCGGCATTGCCAGGACCGAACGCTCGGTGACGATGCGGTTGGCGGCGTGGCCGCCGAGGCCGATGCCGCCGCCCATCACCGTTCCGTCCATCAAAGCGACGACCGGCTTGGGGAAGCGGGCGATGCGGCAGTTGAGGCGGTACTCATCGGCGAAGAACTGCTCGTTCAGTTCGAACGTGCCGGCCTTGGACGCATCGTAGAGGGCGCGAATATCGCCACCGGCGCAGAAGCCGCGCTCGCCGGCGCCATCGAATAGGATGATCTCGACGGCATCGTCCTTCTCCCAGACGGTCAGGGCGGCGTCGATATCGAGCACCATCTGATGGGTCAGGGCGTTGATCGCCGCCGGGCGATTGAGGGTGAGGTGGCCGAGATGGCCCTCGACCCGCGTGAGGATATCGCTCATTTGCCGTCTCCGATGAGACCGCGGGCAACGATCAGCCGCATGATTTCATTGGTTCCTTCGAGGATTTGATGGACCCGGAGGTCGCGCACGATCTTCTCGATGCCGTATTCCGACAGATAGCCGTAGCCGCCATGGAGCTGCAGCGCCTCATTGGCGACCTTGAAGCCGGTATCGGTGCCGAAGCGCTTGGCCATCGCACAGAGCTGGGTGGCGTCGGGATCCTTGCGGTCGAGCGCGGCCGCGGCGCGCCAGAGGAACGTGCGGGCGGCTTCCAGCTCGATTGCCATGTCGGCGAGGCGGAACTGCAGCGCCTGGAATTCGTCGAGCCGCTTGCCGAAGGCCTTGCGCTCGCGCATGTAGGCGATCGACTTGTCGATGGTGGTCTGGGCGCCGCCGATCGAGCAGGCCGTGATGTTGAGGCGGCCGCCGTCGAGGCCGGACATCGCGATCTTGAAGCCCATGCCCTCGTCGCCGATGCGGTTGGCGACCGGTATCCGGCAGTCTTCGAAGATCACCGCGCGGGTCGGCTGGGCGTTCCAGCCCATCTTGTACTCGTTGGCGCCGAACGACAGGCCGGGGGTGCCGCCCTCGACCACGAAGGTCGAGATGCCGCGCGGGCCCTCGCCGCCGGTCCGCGCCATCACCACGTAGAAATCATCGGCGTTGCCGGCGCCGGAGATGAATTGCTTCTGGCCGTCGAGGACGTAATGATCACCATCGAGCCGCGCCCGGGTCTTCAGGGCGGCGGCGTCCGAGCCGGCATTCGGTTCGGTCAGGCAATAGCTCGCCAGCTTGTCCATCCGGCACAGGCCGGGGACCCAGCGCTCGCGCTGTTCGGGCGTGCCGTATTTGTCGACCATCCAGGTGGCCATGTTGTGGATCGAGATGAAGGCGCTGACGGTGGGGCAGCCTTGGGCGAGGGCTTCGAAGATCAGCGCCGCGTCGAAGCGCGTGAGGCCGGAGCCGCCGAATTCTTCCTGGCAGTAGATGCCGCCCATGCCGAGTTCGGCCGCCTCGCGCATTTCCGCGACCGGGAAATGCTTCTTCTGGTCCCATTCGACCGCATGCGGCGCCAGCTTTTCGGCTGCGAAAGCCCGGGCCATGTCGCGGATCGCGATCTGGTCCTCGTTGAGCGCGAACAGCGCGCCATTCCCGTCCGTCATCCTTGGATCGCCTTAGTCTTGGTTAGGAACAGACAAGTCCTTCTCAGCCCTTCAGGGGGGAGAAGGATTTAGGATGAGGTGGGTATCGACACCGATCCAATGGCG
>CAIUCF010000439.1 GCA_903897565.1 uncultured Rhodospirillales bacterium
AGCGAATATGAGGCCAAGGCCCTGCTCCGCAGCGTCGGCGTTCCGGTGCCCGACGAGCGGGTGGCGGCGAGTGCCATGGACGCGGCCGACGCGGCGCAGGCGATCGGCTTTCCCGTCGTCCTCAAGATCCTGTCGCCGGATATCGTCCGCAAATCCGAGATCGGCGGCGTGATCCTGAACATCGAGGACCGCGAGGCGGCGTCGGCGGCCTACAATCTGCTGCAGACCCGCGCCGCGGCGGCCGCCCCCAACGCCCGGATCGACGGCGTGCTGGTCGCGCCGATGATCGCCGATGGCGTCGAGACCGTGCTCGGCGTCGTCCGCGATCCGGTGTTCGGTCCGGTGGTGATGTTCGGGCTGGGCGGCATTTTCGTCGAAATCCTGCGCGATGTGGTGTTCCGGCCCGCACCGTTCGACATCGACGCGGCGCACGGGATGATCGACGGCGTCAAGGGCAGCGCCCTGCTGAAGGGTGCCCGCGGCAAACCGCGCGCGGATATCGCGGCGCTCGCCGCCGCGCTGGCGCGCTTGTCGCAGTTTGCCGCGGCCAATGCCGACACCCTGGCTTCGGTCGATATCAACCCCTTCCTGGTCTTGCCGGAAGGCCGCGGCGCGCTCGCCGCCGATGCCGTGATCGAGACTCTTCCCCCGATGCGAACGAAGTGAACCCGACAGCATGAGCGGTTATCGCAAATACGCCGACCTGAATATCGGCAGCCAATTTCCCGAGACGCCGGCGCGCTACGTCGTCACCGCGGAGGTGGTGGACGCCTATCGCGCCATCACCGCGCAGTCGCTGGTCGGGTCCGACGCCGATGCGTCGAGTTCGGTCGATCCCGCCGAAGCACCGCCGACGCTCGCGGCGGTCTATATCCGCCCCGCCCAGAACGCCTTGCGCGGCCCGCCGGGTGGCGTTCACGCCAAGCAGCAATTCGCCTTTCACGCGCCGGTCCGTATCGGCGACGTGCTGGAAACCACGCTCGTGGTTCAGGAGAAATATGAGCGCAAGGGCCGCAACTACCTTGTCAGCGACACCCGGACCGTCAATCAGCACGGCGCCGTCGTGACGACGGGCCGCATCACCCAGATCTGGGGTCAGGAATGATGCCGGAAATGCCGTTCCTGGCCGCCGCGGCGGTGGGTGACCGCCTGCCGACCCGGCGCCATCTCATCGACCAGGGTTTGATCAACCGCTATGCCGAGGTCTCGGGCGATCACAACCCGCTGCATACCGATCCGGCGTTTGCCGCGACCACCCATTTCGGCCGCACCATCGCCCATGGCATGATGACCCTGGCGCTGCTTTCGGACGCGATGCGGGTGTGGGCGGGACCGGGTTGGCCGGACTCGGGAACCCTCGAAGTGACCTTCCTGTCGCCGGTGTTTCCCGAAGACGAGATCGCCGTCGAGGGTGTCGTGGTCGGTCGTGACGGCGGAAAATTGGCCTGCAAGGTCGAATGCAAGGTCGGGGACAAGCTGATCGTCGCCGGGGAAACCAGCGTGATCTTGGCGAAAGACCCGTCACATGGATGAAGCGGTCATCGTCGGGGTCGCCGACGAGCCCTTGCTGAAGGGCGTCTTCGCGACCCCGGCCTCTCCGCTCCAGGCGCAGGCGCGGGTCGCCAAAGCGGCGCTGGCGCAGGCCGGCCTGACCCTGGCCGATGTCGACGGATTGTGCACGGCGGGGCTCTGGGGCATCCCCGGGGTCGGCCAATTGCCGACGGTCACGTTGTCCGAATATCTCGGCATCCAGCCGACCCTGCATGACGGCTCAAATATCGGCGGTTCGGCCTTCGAGGCCCATGTCGCCCATGCCGC
>CAIUCF010000440.1 GCA_903897565.1 uncultured Rhodospirillales bacterium
CATCACCATTCCGCTGCCCTCGATCCCGCTGCGGGCGATCGCGATCCGCGGCAGCTATACCGGCAGCCTCAACGATCTGCGCGAACTCGTCGACCTCGCCAAATCCGGCAAGCTCGGCTCGACGCCGATCGAGCGGATCCCGCATGACCATTCCAACCAGGCGATGGACCGGGTTCGCGCCGGTGACGTCGCCGGACGGTTGGTGCTGGAAGTCGGCGGCGCCTGAGCCGGCGTTCGTTTATGATCGATCGCAGCCTGCTGTTCGTGCCGGGACAGCGGGCTGCGCTCTTTGCCAAGGCTTTGGCGAGCGGCGCCGACCGGGTCATCATCGATCTCGAAGACGCGGTGCCGCCGGCACTCAAAGGTGCTGCACGCGACGGCTTGGTCAGCTGGCTGGGTTCGCTCGACTCGCGCCCGATCTGCGTGCGCATCAACGCGACAGATACGCCCTGGTATGAAGACGATCTCCGCGCATTGTCGGGGCTGAACCACGTCGCCGCGGTCATGCTGCCCAAGGCGGACAGCATCGACGGCATCAAATCGACGCGGGCAGCGCTGGGACCGTCCGAAATCGCGCTGATCGCCCTTATCGAATCCGCGGCCGGGGTGATGCGACTGCCCGAACTCGCCCGAGCGGGCGGGGTCACCCGGCTCGCCTTCGGCACGGTCGATTTCGGCCTCGACACCGGGATCGAGGGCCAGGGTGCCGTGCTCGACCCGATCCGCCTGCAATTCACCCTGGCGAGCCGGGCCGCGGGCCTGCCGCCGCCGATCGACGGCGTCACCGTCGAACTTCAAGATCAGGCGCTGATCCGCGGCGAGGTCGCCCGCGCCAAATCGCTCGGCTTCGGCGGCAAGCTGTGCATCCACCCCTCCCAGGTCGAGCCGATCAACGCCGGCTTCCTGCCCGACCCCCAGCAGATCGCCTGGGCACGGCGGGTCATGGCGGCTTGGTCGACCGCGACGGGCGTGGTCGCCGTCGATGGCAAACTCGTCGACCGGCCGGTGATGCTGCAGGCCGAACGCATCCTGGCGAACTTGAGTTACGTCTCGTCGAGGGGGGAACTATCCAGTTAACCTGCCACGTCTTGAGGTATACAAGATACCCCTTGGTTGCGTTGCGTTTGGTCCCAACGGAGCTCGGATCGATGGAGCTCCAACTATCACGGGGATATAGGGGCGTGTCGACTCCGCAGGGTTGCCTACGCAGCTCCGACGAGAAGACCTGCGGAATCGGCGACCGTCGCGTCTTTCCGCGGGCGCAGCAAGTTTGAAGAAATAGCCCACGACACGCGACCGCTGCATGTCTTGGATCAGAAAGTCACTTAATCCACAGCGATGGCGGCGGTTAGACGTCGGACGGCCTGTTCTTGGTCACCCCATATGGCGGCCGAGCAAGAACGAAGCGACCGCCACGAGTGTCATGAACCCGAAGCCTGTCTCAACGCGAACTACGATACAGATTCGCCGGGCGATAGGATTAGGCTTGAGCAATTTGTCCCTTGGAGGCGTTCTCGCCACTTCCGGAGTGATATGATGAGCCTATTACGTCAGAAGCTCGTAATTACCGCCAACGGTAAGCCTCGACGGATCGTAACGATATGGGAGAATAAACAAGGTGACCTATACCTTAGGTTACACTCCGGGCTTCAGGCAGGGCTCCCCCCCAAGAATCTTAAGGTTCTACAGCACCGATATTCTATACACGTCTCCCCTAGAAGCCCGACATATACGACCATTAAAAGAACATTCGAGCTTGAAAATGGAGAAGTCCGGGTTCGAAGCGCATTGACGGATGCCGTAAAACGACGCTCAGGGTTCTCGCCGATATTTCATACTAGGTTCTCTGAGCTCGCAGCTGAAATATATGACGTTAGTGAGGACGCCGATTCGGAGACGATCAAGCTGGGTGAATACGAAACAGACACTAACACGCTCGTCGTTGGTTTATTTGTAGGAAGTAGAAGAAAGCTATTCCCCCATCACTCAGAACGCTTCCTGTGCCACCAAGCATCGTCAAAGTACTTCAAAATTGTGTTCTTATACGCCCTAACTCTGACGCCTTCCACGCCATTTGCTTGGACAATGGACCGGGTTACAATTCCTCCTGAGATGGCCTCAACTCCGGAACAAGAATTGGACTTA
>CAIUCF010000441.1 GCA_903897565.1 uncultured Rhodospirillales bacterium
ACAAGAATTGGGAGAAATTCATGTACCGCGTCATCGATGACCCGAGCCCCCAGGCGATCCTCTACTCGTTTCCGCTTTCGGCATTTTCGGGAAAGCTTCGATCGTTCCTGACCAAATCGGGGATCGAGTTTGAAGAACGGTTTGCCTCCGATCCCCGATACGCGGCGGGGATCGTCCCGGCCATCGGGTACCCGGTGGTGCCGGCGCTCCAGCTTCCCGACGGCACGCTGCTTCAGGATTCCACCGACGCGATGCTCCACCTCGAGCGGGCCGGGCTCGTCAAGC
This sequence comes from uncultured Rhodospirillales bacterium, assembly GCA_903897565.1. GTDB lineage: Bacteria > Pseudomonadota > Alphaproteobacteria > ATCC43930 > CGMCC-115725 > CAIXXC01. The sequence continues at coordinate 286 of CAIUCF010000441.1, forward strand.
ATAGCCTCGTCCCGACAACTCCCGTTCTTTGCGCCGTGGCTCACCTGCTGAATTTCATCGGCACGATCGGCTTTCTGAAGCCGGGGATGCATTATCGCTGGAGTTTCCTCGATCAACAGCGGCGATTCCTCGAAACCGAATTCGCGGATGCCATCTCTTCCGAAATGCCACCAGCAGAACGGGACCGCAAGATCGCTGAGACCATGGGGTTCTTCAAGGGGTATTGCCCGGCGCTGGGCATCAACGAGGCATCCATCCCCCTCATCGAATCATCATGGCTCGACTGCCTCGACCTCATGAACGATCACTTTTCCGCGTATCCCTATTTGCTTGGCGATGTGCCGACGATCGCGGATTGCGGGTTGATGACGTTCGTTTATCCGCATCTCAGCCGCGACCCCTGTCCCGCTCTCATCACCAAGACGCGGGCGCCCATGGTCGCCCGCTGGACGGAGCGCATGAACCGCCGGGAATGGTTCGATGGCCGCTTCCCCAACGCCGCCCCGGCGCTGCCCGCAAATGACGCGGTGCCCGAAACGCTAATCCCGCTACTGGCGTATTTTTTCCGGGATGTCTGGCCCGAGATCCTGGCGACAATCGCCGCGTATAACCGATGGCTCGACCTGCAACCCGGGCTCGCCTCGGGGGAGCCGCTCGATCGCGACGGCACGCATGGCGCGCGGCCGCTCTGCGGCGAGATCGAATACGAGTTCCGCGGCGCCCGGTTGCGTGGGGTCGGTTTGATCGAAATCGTCTATCAGTTCCAGATCTTCACCGAAGTTCTGGCCACGCTGGCGCCCCGTGACAGGCAGCGATTCGACGCGCTTCTCGACCAGAGCGGGAGACAAAATCTGCTCGCTCAGAAACCCGCGAAACGCATCAAATACGAACTCTACCAATACCTGCTGGCTTGACCCGGCCCGCCGAGGGACCGAGCGAGCACCTCGCCGACGAGAGTGGCCCATTGTCCCGAAAGGGAAAACGGGCCACCCCGGCTCAGGCGCCGCCGACTTCCAGCACCAACCGTCCGGCGACGTCACCGGCGCGAACCCGGTCCATGGCCTGGTTGGAATGGTCATGTGGGATCCGCTCGATCGGCGTCGAGCCGAGCTTGCCGGATTTGGCGAGGTCGACGAGTTCGCGCAGATCGTTGAGGCTGCCGGTATAGCTGCCGCGGATCGCGATCGCCCGCAGCGGGATCGAGGGCAGCGGAATGGTGATG
>CAIUCF010000442.1 GCA_903897565.1 uncultured Rhodospirillales bacterium
CCGACGACACGGTCGATCCCTGGAACTCCGCTCACCAGTCCGATCAGTTCAGGCTGCACCATGACCGTCACCGTGGCCGGATCGAGCCGGTTCAGCAGCGGCACAAACCTGATGAATTGAATCGTATCACCTAGCCCCTGCTCGGCATGGACCAGGAGATGACGGCCCGCGAGTGACGTGCCGTCCCACTCCGGGATCGTCAGGCCGTGCGGCGGCACCGCGTCCGCGGCCCAACGCCAGTGGAATCCGGGCCAGCCGCGCTTGAAATCGCCGAGCAGGAGCCGGCACAAACCTTCGTTCCAATGTGCCGCCGCCAGGTTCGGATCCAGCGCCTTGGCGCGGACACAGGCCGAAAGCGCCTCAGCGACCCGCCCCTGCTCCTTGAGGGCTCGGCCGAGATTGACCTGCGCCGCGGCTGAACCAGGATCCAGTGCCGAAGCCTCGCGATACAACCCCTCCGCCGTCTCCGGCAGGCCGTCGCCGAGTTCCAGATTGCCGAGGTTGAGCGCGATCGCCGCGTTCTCCGGGGCAATCGCCCGGGCCGCCTGGAGCGCTTTGCGGGCCTCGTCCGGCTCGCCGAGACTCTGCAGGGCGACGCCGAGGTTCGTAAGCGCGTTTGCATTTTCCGGATCGAGGGCGATCGCGCGCCGATACAGCGTGCATGCCTCGTCCAACTGACCTTGCGCATGGCGCACGATGCCGAGATTGCCCGTCGCGGGCGCATGATCCGGCGACTGCGCAATGACCGTGGCGAAGGCGTCGGCAGCTGCGGCGAGATCGCCGGCGAGGCGATAGGCTTCGCCAAGGTCGTTGCGATATTCGGTCCGGGACTGATCGGCGGCCACCGCGGCCTTCAGGGCCTCGATCGCCGGCGTGAATTGTCCGAGTTGGAGCGCGAGCACGCCCAGCATGTGAAGGGTCGGCGGGTGCCCCGGCGCCGCCTCGAGAATCTGGCGATAGAGCGCCATCGCCTCCTCGAGACGCCCCGATCGGTGGCGCTCGACCGCCGCCAGGAAGCGGGTATCGGAAGCAGGATCGGGGCTATCGGCCATAAAAACCATTGCCTTTCATAGATTTCGTACCGGTGCGGCACTGCGAGATCTGGATCCCGACTGGATCAACTCCCCATATGATTAGTCCAAGTACCGGCATGCACGCCATCATCGGAGTTTCCATGACCCCCGCACTTCACCGCTTTTGCAGCATCGGTTCCTTCGCGATCACCGCCGCTCTCCTCTTCGCCCCGGCGGCCGGCCGCGCCGCGGACGCGACCGAGGTTGGCAGCTTCCGCAATGACTGGACGGGAAACCGGATCGTGGTCGAGGCGATCCCGGATCCCAAAATCCAGGGGATCACCTGTCATCTCGCCCATTTCGACCGCAGCATTCTCGACCGCCTGACCAAGGGAAGCTGGTTCGAGGACCCCTCAAACTCATCGATCGCCTGTCGCCAGACCGGGCCGATCACGATCGGCGCCATCGACACGTCGAGCGACGGCGAAGAAGTTTTCTCGGAGCGCGCGAGTCTGATCTTCAAATCCATCGCCATCCGCCGGATTTATGACCGGGGCAACGACACCTTGGTCTACGTCGCCTACTCGCGCCAGGTTAAGGATGCGAGCGCGAAGATGAGCATTTCCACTGTTCCGATC
>CAIUCF010000443.1 GCA_903897565.1 uncultured Rhodospirillales bacterium
AAAATACGTCGAAGCGTTCGCCAAGGCCGGCGCCGACCATATCCTGGTCCATGCCGAGTGGAGCTCGACCACGCATCTGCATCGGGTGCTGGCGCAGATCCGCGATCTCGGCAAGAAGGCGGGGGCGGTGCTCAACCCGGCGACGCCGCCGGAGGTCCTCGACTATGTCCTGCCGCTCTGCGACATCATCCTGGTGATGTCGGTCAATCCCGGTTTCGGCGGCCAGAAATTCCTGCCGGAGGTGATCGAAAAGATCGCGGCGCTGCGCCGGCGTGCCCAGGATCGCGGGCTGACGCCGTGGATCGAGGTCGATGGCGGCATCAATGCCGAAACCGCCAAGCAGGTTATCGCCGCCGGCGCCGATGCCCTGGTCGCCGGCGCCTATGTCTATGGCGCCAAGAACTACGCCGAGGCCATCGCCTCGCTGCGTCCGGCGCCCGCGGAGATCGTGTGATGACCACCCCAGACGCGGTCCAGGAATTGAAGCGGCTCTCGGCGGAAAGAGCCGTCGAGATGGTCGAGACCGGCATGATCGTCGGCCTCGGCACCGGATCGACCGCCAAGCTCGCGGTCGATGCGATCGGCCGCCGCCAGCGCGAGGAAGGCCTGAAGATCATCGGCATCCCGACCTCGGAGGTCACCGCGGCGCAGGCGAAATCGCTCGGCATTCCGCTTGCCGACTTCTCGACGATCGAGCGGATCGACCTCACCATCGACGGCGCCGATGCCGTCCGGCTCGGCACGCTCGATCTCATCAAGGGCCTCGGCGGCGCCTTGCTGCGCGAGAAGATCGTCGCCAGCGCCAGCGCCCGCATGGTCGTCATCGTCGACGGCACCAAGCTGGCGACCCCGTTCGGGGCCAAAGTGCCGGTGCCGGTCGAGGTCGTCCGCTTCGGCTGGCAGAGCACCCACCACAAGCTCGCCGGGCTTGGTGCGACGCCGATCCTGCGGCTCGGCGCGGATGGCCAGCCCTTTATCACCGATGGCGGCAACTACATCATCGACTGCCATTTCGGCGCGATCGCCGAGCCCGCAGCCCTGGAACATGCGTTGCGGGCGTTGGTCGGCGTCGTCGAGACCGGCCTCTTCATCGATCTCGCCACCGACGTGATCGTCGCCCGCGACGGCGGCATCGAAGTCTTCAGGCGCGACTGATCGAATGCAGGGCGGCGGGGCCGATCAGTGCCCCGCCGCCTCGGCATCCTCCTTCGGTTTCGGGATCGGCTTTTCGATCTCGAGCGACGGATCCAGCGCAAAGGCGCCGACCCCACACAGCCCGCACAACGCCACGCCGACCCAGAAGCTCGTCTCCCAGCCATGCGCCCCGGCGAAGCCCGCGAGCAGGGTCGGCGTCGCGTAGAGGCCCAGGCTGGTGCCAAGCCCCAGCAGGCCGAGCACCGGCCCCGATCGCCCGGGCGCGATCGTCAGCGCGATCGACCACAGCGGTGGGGCGGCCATGGCCAGGAAAAAGAACGAGGCGCCGCGCCAGATGCCACTTGCGACTGCGTCATGGAGCTGCAGCAGCGGCAGCAGGGCGAGCGCGCCGAGGAGGAAGCCGAGGCCGATCACGACCTGGCGCGCCGATTTGACGTTGCCGCTGTGATGAAAGGCCATGTCGCTGAGAAAGCCGCCCAGCAGGAGTCCGCCGCATTTGCCGAACAGCCCGGCAATCACCACCAATTCGACATCGGCGATCGAGAGATGCCATTGGTCGAACAGCCGGGCATCGAGCCAATCGCCGCCGAGGCACAGGGCGTAGGACTGGCAGAATGCCAGCAGCATCAGCACGCCCCCCCGCAGGATCACGCCGAGCGGCCATAATGTGCCGACCGGCAGATCGCTCACGACCTGATCCGGCCCGCCACCGGGAATCAACGGCCGGGGCCGATAGAAGAACTGGGCGACCAGGAACCATCCGACGCCCAGCAGCGCGACCCCGAGATAGATCGTCTGCCAGTAATCGCTCAACCGGTGGCCGGCCCATTGTTCGGTGCGATTCGACATCAGCAGGGTCGCGATCAACCCGCCGAGAACGGGAGCGGCCAGGACGCTGGCGATCGCCCGGGCCTGCTCCTGCGGCGCGAACCAGAAGCCGATCGCCGTCACGGCGGCCCCTGGGATCAGGCCGGCGGCAAGCCCGATCAGCAGACACAGCACGGCATATCCACGGGCATCGAAGACGAAGCCCATGCCGAAGCCGGCGACGGTAATCAGGACGCCGGCGCCGAGCAGGACGCGGCGCGGCCCCAGGAGATGGGCGAAGAACCCGCCCAGCGGTAAACTCACGAGATAGGCGACGCCGCTGGCCTTCACGGCAACACCGAGGTCTTCGTTCAGGAGATGCCGGGCTTCCCGCAGCAACACGATCACGTCGCGGAACAGCGTCTGGTTCAGGCCGGACAGCAAGGCGATCGCGCCGAGAATCGGCAGCATCCGCGCACGCGGCGGCATCCTGAGAAACACCGGCCACGCCGCGCTCAATGCCGCTACGGGCGATCTAGCCATCTCCCCACCGCGCCAAAATATTGCATCGCACCATTGAGTTATGTCCTTTTCGGGCCATCACCATTCAAGCATAT
>CAIUCF010000444.1 GCA_903897565.1 uncultured Rhodospirillales bacterium
ATAGCCGACGCGGTCGCCGGGACCGATGCCGGTGGCGGCAAGCGCCGCCGAAAGCCGCTCGATCCGTGCCTGAAACTCACGATACGTCCAGGTGACGTCATCACAGGTCAGCGCCGGCCGATCTCCGCTCCGAACCGCCCGCCGCCGCAGCCATTCTGCCAATCCGATCACGTGACCTCCCTTGCGCCGCGAGGGTCGCGCCCGCCGTCACCGCGGGTTCTTGACCTCATCGTTTGTCGCGATTGTTACGGGAGAGCGGGTCCGGACACAAGGAGGTGCGGGGGGATAGGATGTCCCGCGCGGCAGACTGACTAGGGGCCGGCTGGCGGTCGCTTGGCGCTGAGCAACTTGTTCAGGAACTGGTTGGCGGCATCATAGGTGCGAGCGGCCGATTGACTGTGCCGATCGTCGGATCCGGACGCCGCCTCGATATCGGTGACGTCGGTCAGCACCCTTGCAGCGATAGCCACCAATTCCGCGAACAAAGCCGCCTGTCAGCGACAGGTCAGACGAGATTGCATTTCGCGACCGATCAGTCTATATATAGAAAATGACCTTGCAATCCTCAGCGCGGATGCCGCGCGGCCGGCCCAGAGAGTTCGATACCGACGCCGCAGTCGAGCGCGCCATGGGCGTGTTCTGGTCGCGGGGCTATCACGGCACGTCGCTTCCCGATCTGCTCGCGGCGACGAACCTCTCGCGCGGCAGCCTCTACGCAGCCTTTGGCGACAAGCACGGGCTGTTTCTGCGCGCCCTCGACCGCTATATCGACGATGCGCTGGCGCGCACCGATCGTGAACTCGATCCTGGGAAGAATGCGCTCGCGGGCCTGCGAAGCTGCTTGGTGGGTTATGTCGATCGCACGAGCGGCATTGCCGGCATGCGGGGATGCTTGGTGGTGGCGACCGCCATGGAATTGGCGGCCCACGACGCCGAGGTAGCACAACGCATCCAGCGGTTCCTGAAAGGCATGGAGACACGTATGACTGCGGCGCTGGCGCGCGCGCAGGCAGCGGGAGAACTGGCAGAAGGCGTCGAGCCCGCGACTGCCGCGCGCTTGCTGCTCTGCCTGCTCGAAGGCATGCGTGTCGTCGGCAAGACGGCTCCGGACCGTGCCCTGTCGCAAACTATGGTCGAAACCGTCATCAACCGCCTCGCACACTAGAGCAACACATGGCCAGACCATCGCTCACGCGCGACTATATATGGACCATTCGGTCGTGAAAGAAATTCCCATGTCGCCGACCCAAATCGCCTGCGCGGTGCTGGTGCCTCTGCTTTGGGGCGTGCAGTTCGTCGTCATCAAACTCGGCCTGACCGCATTTCCGCCCCTGTTCTTCGTCGGCCTCCGCTTCGCCGCCGTCGCGGCGATCCTGCTGCCCTTCGTCGGGCGGCCGACCCGGCGCGAAGTGATACCGATGATGGCGATCTCGGTGTTCTTCGGCGGGCTGAACTTCTCGCTGTTTTTCGTCGGGCTCGGCCAGGGTCTCGCGAGCGTGTCTGCCGTCGCCAATCAACTCTCGACACCCTTCACGGTTCTCCTCGCATGGCCATTGCTCGGTGAGCGGCCTTCGGCACGCGTGGTCATCGGCGTCGCGCTGGCCTTCGGTGGCGTGGCGCTGACCGTGACGGAGCCGAGTGCCGCGGTGAAGCTCGCGCCAACCCTTCTCGTCATCGCCGCCGGCTTCGCCTGGGCCGTCGGGAGCGTGCTCACGAAGCGCTATGGCCCCTTCGATCCGTTAAGGCTGATGGCCTGGATGTCGCTCTTCACCGTTCCCCAGGTCATGGCGACATCCCTGGTGATCGAGCATGGTCAACTCACATCGCTCCGTACGGCGAGCCTGACGGCATGGTCGGCCTTCGCCTACACGGTCCTGTTCGGTGCGGTCGCCGGCTGGGGCCTGTGGTTCTGGCTGATCGCGCGGTGCTCGATGACGCGTGTTGCGCCCTTCGCGCTGCTGCAGACCGTCTTCGCCATCGCGGCCGGGATTCTCTTCCTGCACGAACCTCTGACCCCAGCGCTGGTCGCGGGCGCGGTCCTGTGCATCGCGGGCATCACCATCACCCAGAGCCGATCCCTCCCCCGGCTCGACACAGCGACGGCACCCAGCGCAGCGGTCGCGCCCTGCCCGGAAGAACGCCTGTGAGCCTCGGGACCGCATCCTGGCACCGAAACTCCTGGCCGCAGACGAGTCCGGACAGGCATTCCGCGGCGTCTGCCGCATCCTTCAACGATGAAAGGACGATACCCCCATGGCAAAATTCGTTTTAGTGCATGGCGCTTTCCAGGGCGGCTGGGTCTATGCGCGGGTCGCAGCCATGCTCCGGGCGGCAGGGCACGAAGTCTACTCGCCGACATTGACCGGGCTCGGAGAGCGCTCCCACCTGGTTGATCGCGCGATCAACCTCGACACCCACATCCGGGACATCGTCAACGTCTTCAAATGGGAGGGCATCACCGACGCGATCCTGTGCGGTCATTCCTATGGCGGGATGGTCATCACGGGGGTGGCCCATGACATCGGCGAACATATCCGCACGCTCGTCTATATCGATGCCTTCGCTCCCGCCGCGGGTCAGTCCCTCATTGACCTCGGCAGCGCCGAAACCGCTCTGGCCTATCTCGACCAGGCCAGGGGCCACGGCGGGATGATCCCGCCGTTTCCGGCCGCCCTCTTCAACGTGAACGAGGCGGATGCCGCCTGGGTCGACGCGATGTCGGTGCCGCAGCCGCTGGCGACCTTCGTCCAGGCCGTTCGGGCGGGCGCCGACTCGGCTCCCGTTGCCAATCGCAGCTACGTGTTCGCGTCCGCGAACGGCGGGGATTGGTTTGTTTCAACGCATGCCCGGCTGAAAGCTCACCCGGAATGGCAAGTCCACGAGATTCCGTGCGGCCATGAAATCATGCTCGATCGCCCGAGGGAGCTGACCGCGCTGCTGCTGGCGGAAGCGATGCGTTGAGAGTGCGGCATTCCGGGAAGACAACGACGGCAGGTTCCTCATGAAGCGCTAGCCGCTCTCGCCGGCGGCGCGGCCGCGCCCGGACCGGAAGCTCCCCGGCGAAACACCATACCAGCGCTTGAATGCTTTGCCGAAGTTGGCCGGGCTGTCGAATCCCAGCGCCGCCGCCACCTGCTTGATCTTCAACTGATCGTTGGCCAGCAGTTCCCGCGCCCGGACGCGCAGGAATTCATCCGTCGCGTCGCGGTAACTCGTGCCCAGCCGGTGCAGCCGCCGGATGAGGGTGCGGGACGTGATATGCAGTGACGCCGCGACGTCGTCCAAGGTCGGCAGCGGGCGCAGGCGATCGACGCGCTCGAACCCGCTCGCCAGGCAGGCGCGCACACGGCCAAGCGTCTCGCGCTCCACCGATGACGCCATCGTCGCCTCACACTGTGCCAGCGCGTGGACCCAGGTGGATTCGACGTGCCCCAGATTGCGCAGCGCGCGCCATGCCGTCGGGATGACCAGCGCGTTGCGCGCACTGGCGAAGCGCACCGGGAACGGGAAGTACGCGCGACAGCGGTCGGCATGCGCGGTCTCCGGATAATCCAGCTCGAGCGCCGCTTGCGAGAGATCCACCCCGTAAACGGTTCCCAGGTGCTTCTGCAGAAGCACCACAGGCGTCTCGACGAGAAGCGGCTTGACGGCGCCGAGATCGATCAGCGGGCACAGTTCCGCGAAGAAACGCTCGCCCTCCTGGCGGCCCTGGAAGTGCATGTAGGGGATGCGGCTGGGGAAGTAGCGCAGGAACGCGTCCAGGCCATCGCCCAGCGTCGGCGCGCTCACCAACGCGATGCTGATCGGCCCGTGAAAATGATCGGCGAGACTCCCGGCCCACTCGTAGTACCAAGCCGGATCCTCGGCAAGGTCGAGCGTATTGCGGCTATACGTCAGCAATTGCGCGACGGTGATGCGGTACTCCGGATCCTGCAGGTCCCCGGGCTCGATCCCGGTGCCGGCGAACAGACGCTCCAGATTGAACAGGCGCGCCAGATGCCGCCCATAGGTTATCGGCATCAGCAGGGCTTCGATCGCACCGCGGTCCAGCATGCCTCTCTCCTTGAACCGACCCGGCTTCTTTTTGAGCCTGAGTGGAGATTACGTGGCGTTCTAAGAGGCCTACAACGCCTGCCGCCGTCGTCACAAGCAGATTGGGATGGTGCCGGAAATTTGGATGAGGTGGCAAGCGGATCAGGCCCTGGGTATGGGGGCCTTCCATACGAACATGGTTGGGGGGCGAGCCAAGGTTGCGCTGACGGCGCTCCGCGTCGACACGGCGCCGGCTGCGACTGGTCGGCATGCCTCGGGCATATCGACCAGTCGGACCGCCGCGTGGTCGTGTAACTTCAGCGGCGGACCGTAAGCCCCTCGTACTTCCCGTCCGCCCGCCACTGTGCAAGCATTTCATAGAATTTCAGGGCGCCGTCAGGGTAGTGGCCCTGGAGGAAGCCGGCGTTGTTCTTCGCGCCGCCTTCGGCGTTGTAATAGCCCGGCGTGCAGCTGTTGAGATAGTCGGTCATCGCGTTGGGCGCCGACACCAGTGCGACATAGTCGGCCTCCGCCGCCTTCGTCGCCTCCAGGGACTTGATGCCCTTGGCGTTGGCGTCGGCGATCAGCGCGGCGATGTGCCGGGACTGTTGGTCGGCCATGTAGGTGAAGTTCGGCTGGTAACCCGTTTGCGTAAAGCCGAGGTGGATGCAGTTGGGGAACCCATGTGAAAGGAGCCCGTGGTAGGTCCGCATGCCGTTCGACCAGTATTCTCCCAACGTCAGACCATTGCGGCCGATGATCTCCAGCTCCGCTTGATGCGTGTAGGTCGCCCGGTTCACTTCGAAGCCGGTGGCGAAGACCAGGCAGTCGAGTTCGTACTCGACGCCGCCGACCACCACGCCTTTGGCGGTAAGGCGCTCCACGCCTTTGCCGTTCGTATCCACCAGGGTCACGTTGGGGCGGTTGAAGGTGGGCAGATACTCGTCGTTAAAGGTCGGCCGCTTACACCACGGGCGGTACCAGGCCTTCAGCGCCTCGGCGGTCTTCTGGTCCTTCACGATCGACGACACGCGATCGCGGACCCGATTGTCGTGCCGGAAGTCCAGGATCTCGGCCAGCTGGTTCAGCTCGGCACTGGTCAGGTTCGACGCGCCCGAGCCGGCGAGAAGGTCGCCGAGCGACTTGAACAGCTCCGTCCAGCCATCATTGACCAGATCCTCCTCGACCTCGGCGCCGACCAGCAGGGAGGTGAAGTTGTCGTTCCGAAGCGTCTGCCAGTCGCGCCCGAGCGTCTTGAACCATTTCGGATCGGTCGGGCTGTTGCGGCGCTCGTCCACCGACGACGGTGTCCGCTGGAATACGTAGAGGTGCTGGGCGGCCTTGCCCAGGTGCGGGATCGACTGCACGCCGGTGGCCCCGGTGCCGATGATGCCGACGCGCTTGTCACTGAGGCGATCCATCGGCGTCGTCGGCGATCCGCCGGTATAAGCATAGTCCCAGCGGCTGGTATGGAACATATGGCCCTGAAATTCGCGCAGGCCCGGGATGTTGGGCAGCTTGGGCAGGCTGAGCGAGCCGCTGGAAACGATGACATAGTGGGCATCGAACACATCGCCGCGATCGGTCTTCACCGTCCAGCGTGCTTCGGCCTCGTTCCAGATGCATTCCTTCACCTGGGTCTGGAAATACGCGCGCTCATAGAGACTGAAGCAGCGGCCGATGCGCTGCGCATGCTCGAAGATCTCCGACCCGAAGGAGTACTTCTCCTTGGGCATGTAGCCGGTTTCCTCGAGCAACGGCAGGTAAATATATGACTCGACGTCGCACTGCGCGCCGGGATAGCGGTTCCAGTACCAGGTGCCGCCAAAGTCACCTGCGCGCTCGATGATGCGGAAGTTCTCGATGCCCGCCTGCTTGAGTCGCGCGCCCATGTAGAGGCCGCCGAAGCCGCCACCGAGCACCGCCACCTCGATCGTCTCCCTGACCGGCGCCCGCTCGATGCGCGGCGTGAAGGGGTCCTCGTTGTAGCGGGCAAACTCGCCTTCGACATCCTGGTACTGGGTCTCGCGATCGGACCGCAGGCGGCGGTCGCGCTCAAACTCGTACTTCGCCTTCAATTCCCGCGGGTCGAAGCCGAGTTCGGCGGCACTCGGGATTGTCAGCTTTCCGTTCTTAACAAACAGCGAGTCGATGGTGTCCATCGTTATATCCTCCCAAGTGTTCTTGTATCGGCGCCCGCGCCCTCATGGCCCACCGCCGAGGCAAGCGGCTGGTTGCTGTCGACGATGTCATCCGATCGGCTCGCGAATCTACCCGCGTGCTTTGTTGCAGCCGATAATGCGCAGAAGCAGCCCAGGCAACAAGGGAAGGGCGTGTCAAAATCTATTACTTTGGTGACACGTGAACAGACGATGCCCGAGGGGGAGTTACCCTAGGATTGAGTGGGCTCAAGATCCTGAAGAACGGAACCACAAAGATCGTATTGTGTGTCATTGGCGTGCCGTGGGGAATGAAAGAGAGAACTCTTCGACATGGAAAATCATCGCAGCCTGGCCCGATCGATCTGCCGGAT
>CAIUCF010000445.1 GCA_903897565.1 uncultured Rhodospirillales bacterium
ACTGGCGCTGGGTCAGGCGGCGATCGCCGTCGAGATGCATCGCCAGCCGCGCTCGCCGTATTCCGCCTTTCCCCATGCCATCCACGCGAAATCGGGACCCTGGCCGCTCGGCTGAGCGGCAGAGGCGATACCCGATCCACGAACAGAGGAAACTGCCATGAGCGACGTGCTCGAAAACCCCAATGTCGAGGTGCCCTACGCCACGAACCTGACCCGGAAGGCCGGTTTGGGGACAGGGCCGGTCTCGGTCGAGCCTTATGTCTCGCCGGAGTTCTATGAGCGGGAACGCAAGCTGGTGTTCGGTCGGGCCTGGCTCAATCTCGGCCGGGTTGAGCAGCTGCCCAAGGCCAACAGCTACTTCACCAAGCCGGTCGAGGCCGTGAAGGCCCAGGTGCTGGTGACGCGTAATGCCGATGGCGAGATCAAGGCCTTCCACAATGTCTGCTCGCATCGCGGCAATGCGGTGGCGCTCGAGGAATGCGGCGTGCGCAATCGCTTCGTCTGCCGCTATCACAGCTGGACGTTCAAAAATGACGGCGAGTTGATCGGGGTCACCGACCCGGACATGTTCTTCGACCTCGACAAGAAGCAGCTCGGCCTGACGCCGATCGCCTGCGATGTCTGGGAAGGCTGGATCTTCGTCAACTTCCAGAAGCAGCCGGAAGTGACGTTGAAGGAATTCCTCGGCGATCTCGGCGAGGCGTTCAAGGGCATTCCCTATCTCAACACCCATCAAGCGCTGATCATCGAGGCCAATTTCAACGCCAATTGGAAGCTGATCGCCGACGCCTTCGCCGAGGGCTACCACGTCTCGTCCCTGCATCCGAACACGCTGGCGCCCTCGTTCTCGAGCGACAAGAACAAGTTCGCGCGGCCCGTCGGCGGTCGCGCCTGGGGCGCGCATCGCTCCGTTTCGACCTTCGGCAACATGGATTACGTGACGCCGGAGAATTCCAAGGTCGAGCGGCTCGCCAATCTCGGTGCCGGCGCCAACGTGCTGGCGGGCGACAGCAGCGACCAGGTCCAGAAACTGCTCGCGCATCCGGCGATCAATGCTGCGAAGTCGCCGCACTGGTCCGCCGATTTGACCTGGCTGTTCCCGAACTTCAACATCGACTACTCGCCGGGCGGCTTCTGGACCCACGAGTTCTGGCCCACCGCCTACAACAAGACCCGCTGGATCGCCCGCATCTACATGCCGACCGCGACCTCGTGGCGGGATCGTTTGGCGCAGGAACATTACGCGGCGCGCTGGTGTGAGGTCGTACTGGAGGACGTCAGCAACTGCGAGCGCATCCAGATCGGGCTGGAGTCGGGCGCCAAGCAGCACATGATCCTCCAGGACGGCGAATTCATGATCCGCCACTCGCTGGAGACTATCGACAAGTGGGTCAACGCCAAGACCGTCAAAGAGGCGCTGAGCTGAGTCTCAGATAAACAAGCGTCATCCCCGCGAAGGCGGGGATCCATATCTCCGCCTTACTGGTCCCGGACAGAAATGGATCCCCGCCTTCGCGGGGATGACGATGGGTGAGGCGACACGACCAGATGAGGCGGGATACTAGCGTGACCAAGAAAGTATTGATCGCCGGCGCCAGCGGTGTGGTCGGGACTGCGGCGGTCGAGAGTTTTCTCGACGCCGGCTGGGACGTGGTGGCGCTGTCGCGGCGGGTGCCCGAAATCGTCCATGCGCGCTCATTCCAACATGTCAGCGCGGATCTTCAGGATTCGGTCGCGAGTACGGCTGTCCTTGGCGAACTCCGTGACGTCACCCATGTCGTGTTCGCCGCACTTTATGAGACAGCCGGCCTGATCGCCGGCTGGAGCGATGTCGGCCAGATGGAGCTCAATCTGGCGATGCTGCGCAATTGCCTGGAGCCGTTGCTGGCGGCTGGCAACCGCATCAAGCACGTCTCGTTGATGCAGGGCACCAAGGCCTATGGCTTGCACCTGCACCCGATGCCGATCCCGGCGCGCGAGGACAAGCCGCGCGATCCGCATCCCAATTTCTACTGGCTGCAGGAAGATTACCTGACGGATCTCGCGGCCGCCCGCGGCTTCGGCTACACGATCCTGCGGCCGCCGATGGTGCTGGGCGCGGCCTATGGCGCGGCGATGAACGTCGTGCCGGTAATCGGCGCCTATGCCGCGATCTGTCGCGAGGAGGGGCTGTCCTTCGGCTTCCCCGGCGGGCCGCCTTTCGTGCTCGAAGCGATGGATGCCCGCGTCCTCGCCAAGGCCTTCGTCTGGGCCGCCGAGGCGCCGGCGGCGCGCGGCCAGCATTTCAATCTCACCAATGGCGATGTCTTCGATTGGCGACACCTCTGGCCGGCAATCGCCGATGCGCTCGGCATGGAACCCGCGCCCGACCGGCCTTGCAGCATGGCGAGTTTCCTGCCGACCAAGGCGGCCCTCTGGGACCGGATCGTCGCCAAGCATGGCTTGCGGCAGATCGTGCTGCCGGCGCTGCTCGGTGAATCCCATCATGTCACCGATTTCTGCATGGCGACCGGTGCAACGGAGACGCCGACGCCGGCCTTCATGAGCACGATCAAGATTCGCAAGGCCGGGTTCGCCGAGGTCTGCGATACCGAGGATATGTTCCGCCATTGGATCGGCAATTTCATCGAGCGCCGGATCCTGCCCCCCAGGAACGCCTGACCTCAGCCGGCCCGCTCCAGGCTTGCCGCCGCGCCACGCAAGGCGGCGTCGCCAGGCAGGATCAGCCTCGTGGGGATCGCCGCCACGTAGTGGCTCATCATGCCCTTGGCCTCGAAGCGGCGGCGGAAACCGCCGGCGGTGAGGTATCGCGGAATTCGCGGCAGGATGCCGCCGCCGAGCACGACGCCGCCGCGCGCGCCGGCGATCAGCGCGACATTGCCGACAAACCCGCCGAGGATCTCGCAATAGAGGGACAGGGTGCGGGCGCAACTATCGTCGATGACGCCGTGCGTACCGCGGTCGATGATCTCGGCCGTGGTCAGGCCACGCGGCGGATCGCCGTGGATCACGGCCAGGGCATCATGCATCGCCGCGATGCCGTTGCCGCAGAGCACGTTCTCCGCCGACACCTCCTCGCCGAACTTGCGCCGCAGCAGGCGCAGCAACTCGATTTCGAGATCCGTGACCGGGGCAAAATCGCTGTGGCCGCCCTCGGTCGGGATCGCCCGCCAACCCTCCGGTTCCCGCAGCAGCCCGGCGACGCCGAGCCCGGTGCCGGGGCCGATCACGGCGATGGGCGATGTCTCAACGGGGTGACCGCCGCCGACGACGAGGAATTCCGACGGTAGAAGCCCCGGTATCGACAGGGCGAGCGCCTCGAAATCATTGACGAGCAGCAAGCTCTCGAGCCCCAGCTGGCGGACGAGAGCGGAGACCGAAAACTCCCAGGCGATGTTCGAGAAGCGGAAGAGATCACCTTCGATGGGCCCGGCGACCGCGAGCGCGCCCCGGCGCAGCTCCTTCCCTGTGACCTGTGCCAGATAAGCGGCGACGACCGCGGGAAACCCGGGAAAATCGGCATTCCTCATGGAGACAACCTGCGTAGGCAGCGCCCCCGGCGACTCGATGACGGCGAAGCGCGCGTTCGTGCCGCCGATGTCCCCGACCAGCACGGGCCAGGAATGCGCCCGGCATTCGAGTTTGGGCTCCCCGGAGGGGGGTGATTGCTTAGGCATGATTTTCCCGTTCCGCCGCAGTCGGTTAACCATAACGATCCCTCGGCGCGACGACAAACCCCAAACCCCCGAGGATGAATTATCGTTGCCCGAGCGCCGCAAAGACTGGCGGCGCCATCCCGCGCTTCTATGCTAGGACCCTGATCGGTTCCACGGGTGGTCTCAACACAATGCGTCGTCTTTGTCTCGTCTTCGGTCTGGCACTCGCGCTGGGCGCCTGTGCGTCAAGCGCCGCGCGCGATCGCCAGGGTTCCGCCCCGGCAGCGCCGCCGCCACCGCCCGCCGTGACTGTGCCCCCGCCGGCCGCGCAGGTCAGTTTCCCGATCTGGCTTGACGCCCTGGAGCAGGAGGCGCGGCAGGACGGGATCAGCGAGGCCACGATCGATCGCGCGCTGAAGAATCTGCAGCTGATTCCGCGCGTGATCGAGCTCGACCATCGCCAGCCCGAGGTAAAACTGACCTTCGACGACTACCTTCACCGAGTCGTGACCGATGCCCGGGTCGCGCAGGCGCAGAAGCACTTGATCACCGACCGGGCGCTCCTCGACGACGTCTCCCTGCGCTACGGCGTGCAGCCCGCCTATATCGTGGCGTTGTGGGGCATGGAGACCAGCTTCGGCGCGCAGACCGGCAATTTTCCGATCGTCGCCGCGCTGGCGACCCTGGCCTATGACGGTCGGCGCGCCGCCTTCTTTCGCACCGAGTTGATCGCTGCCCTCAAGATCCTCGATCGGCTCGGGCTGCCGCCGGAGAAGCTGCGCGGATCATGGGCCGGCGCGATGGGGCAGACGCAGTTCATGCCGTCGAGCTTCCTGCGCTACGCCGTCGACTATACTGGCGGCGGCGCGCCGGATATCTGGACCAACAAGCCGGACGTGCTGGCGTCGATCGCCAATTATCTCGCCAAATCCGGCTGGGATGCGCAGAGCCCCTGGGGCCTGGAGGTGACTTTGCCGAGCGATTTCGACATGTCGCTGATTGGCAATCTGACGGCGGCTCACGACCTCAGCAGCCAGGCTTGGCAGGACCTCGGCGTGCGCGCTACCGACGGTGGCGGGTTGCCGAATTTGCAGGGCACGTTGCGGCTGGTTCAGCCCGGCGGCGCAGAGGGGCCGACCTTGCTCGTCACCGGCAATTACCGCGTTCTACTGAAGTGGAATCGCTC
>CAIUCF010000446.1 GCA_903897565.1 uncultured Rhodospirillales bacterium
ATCCGCGGATGCCGAGAAAATGAGCCCGGCATTGCCGCTTCCGGCAAGCGCCAGTTGGAAGACCTGGACACCGTTGCTGGTGACCATGATCTCTGACCCGGTTACTTTCGCGCTGGTCGCCGTCAAGGTGCGCAGATCGATGACGTCGCCGATCGTCAGTCCGGCGACACCGCCGCTCAGGATCACCGACGTATCGTCGATCAGCAGCGTTCCGCCAGAGCCGAGAAACTGCAGCCCTATGCCATTCGATCCAGTCAGGGTACCGGCGTGAACCTCCGCGACGCCGGCGCCACTCAACGTCAAGCCGCTGGCCGTGGCCCCTGCGGAGATGACCTCCCGACCGCCCGGGCCGACCACGCTATTGCTCGAAACGCCACCGGAATAGACGCGTTCGACGCCGCCGCTCGCGACAACGGTCCCGACCGCGGCACCACCAGACGAGACATACTGGTTGCCGCCGTCGATGATCACCGTGCCGGTCGCAACGCCGCCGTTCTGCACGACCTCGGCACCGCCGGACGACACCACGTTGGCACGCGCGGCGCCGCCGGACAAAATAGTCTCGATCCCGCCGGACCACACCGCGGTGGCGCTCGCGACGCCGCCGGCATAGACATACTGCTGCCCCGTGCCGTACACCCGCGTCCCGGTCGTCGTGCCGCCGCTGATATAGTCGTTGCCGCCGGACGAGACCACCGTGCCGCTGGCGCTGCCGCCGGCGTAGACGAAGCCAGAGCCCCCGCTGACGATCACCGAGCCGCTGGCAACACCACCAGACGACACCGCCTCGACCGAGGAGATCGTCGCCGAGATCGACCGCGCGCCGTTCAGGAGCGACAGCACGCCCGACCGATCGATCGTGCCGCTCGCGACACCCCCGGACGAGACATACTCGTTGCCGCCACCGGCGAGCACCGTGCCGGTCGTGGCACCGTCGCTCCGGACGACCTCGGCGCCACCGGACGACACCGTGGTGCCGCTCGCCGCGCCACCCGCGGAGACAACCTCGATGCCGCCGGACAGCACCGTGGCGCTGGTCACGCCGCCCGACAAAATCGTGATGGTCCCGCCGCTCGATACCGTCGCCCCGGAAAGACTCGTCCCCGAGGAAACCACCAGGCTCTGGCCGGATGAGACGATCGTCGCCACGGTTCCCGACGACACGACCTGGAGCAGCGTGCCGCCATTGCCGTCATCGCTGGCGGAAAACAGCAGGTCGCCGGTGCCAGCCGCGAGCGAGAACGACGACACGGTGATCCCGGCGCTGGTGACGACGAGCTGCTGGGCGCTGTTCACGCTCGCCGCATCCGCCGGCACGCCGTCGAGATCGATCAGCCCGCCCGCCCGCAAGGTGAGCGCGGTGACGATCGCACCCTGGGAGATGACGATCTCGCCGCCGGAACTGATGACCGGGGCGATCGATGTGCCCGTCGAATCAACGTATTCGAAGCCACCGGCCAGTACGATTGTACCAGATACGGATGCGCTGCTGCCGACATCGTCCAAGCCGCCATCGGCGACAACAGTCGCTATCGCCGAGCCCCCAGACAAGAGATCTTGTGAGCCCGCCACCTGGGTACCGCTGGCGACACCGCCTGAGTAAACCTGCATGAGCGCCCCGCCGCTGACGACGGTATTGAGCGCGATACTTCCGGAAAACACATCGATCGTCGTACCGTCATTGATCGTCAGACCGGACGTCGTGCCGCCGGAATTCAACGGCAGCTCGACGGCGCCGCCAACGCTGACGAATGTCCCGACGGCAATGCCGCCCGGATCCACGATGAGTTCTGCGCCACTCTTGACGATGGTATTGCTGGCAGTGGCCGTCGGCGCGACCAGTAGGAGCGTGTCGGTCTGAACGATCGCGCCGACCGAGGTATGCCCCGGCGACACCACGAAGACGTGGATCGGCTGCGGCCCCATGATCGGGGTAAAGCTGTAGTTCCCAAACTGGATGTAACCGCCGCTGATGACGGTCAGGCCGGCGATCGTCGCGCCGGCGGCGATGATCGCCGAGCCGCCGGGCTGGACGACGAGGCCGCTGACGGTGCCGCCCGAGGAGACGATTTCGACGCCCCCGGAAAATACCGTGGTGTTGTCGCTGACGCCGCCCGCGAGGACGGTCTCGCTGCCACCGGCGTTGAGCAGGGTATCGCTGCTGGCGCCGCCTGCAGAGACGATCTCCCGGCCGCCGGCATTGACGAAGGCGTTGACGGCACTGCCGCCGCTGGAGACGTATTCGACGCCACCGCTGTTGATCGTGCTGCCGTCGGCGGTGCCTCCGTTGAGAATCCTGTCGGTATTGCCGCCGCCCAGGGTCAGGCCGGTACTGGTGACGCCGGACGAGACGGTATACTGGGCCGGCGGGCCGACGACGACATCGGTGCCGCCGGAGCCGTCACCGGTCGTGGAAAAGGTAAAATTGCCGGGCGTCCCCGCGAGGCCGACGGCGCCGCTCGGGGTCCCGCTGAAGCTCGCGATCAGCTGACCGGAGACGATGGAAACATCGGTGACGCCCATCTGGCTGAAATCAAGGATCGATCCCGTCGTGATCGTCACGTTGGTCGGCGAGGCGCCGGAATAGAAGGTCAGCACGCCGCCGCTGCTGACGATCGCGCCATCGCTGAAGCCGCCGGCGTTGAGAACAAGTGTGCCGCCGCTCTTCACGATCGTAGCGGTCGCGGCCCCGCTCGATTCGACATATTCCACGCCACCGGCGTTGACCGTGGTGCCGCTGGCGAAGCCATTATCGTAAATATCGTCGCGACCGCCGCTGTTGAGGACGGCGCCGCTGATCGTACCGTTGTCGACGTAGAGATTGCCGCTGCTGTTGACGGTGGCGCTAATGCCGATGCCGCCGCTGGAGACGTATTCATTGCCGCTGATATTGATGACGGTGCGGCTGGACCTGCCGCCGTCATAGACATTCTCTGTCGCGGCCGAGGCGAGGGTCGTGCCGCTGGCGAGGCCGCCACTGAAAACGAACAGTTCGGCACCGCCCACGAGGAGGCTGGCACTGATCGTGACGCCGCCGCTGAAGACTTCTTCGGTGCCGAAGGACGTAACGATGGCGCCGAATGTCTTGCCGCCCTTGGAAACGATCTCGAACCCGCTGTCGTCGATCGTCGTCGCGCTGGTCACGCCGCCCGAAGAAACGGTGAGGGTGCCGCCGCTCGCGACCTCGGCGCCGCTGAGGGTCTGGCCGCTGCTGACGGTCGACGTCACGCCGCTCGAGACGATGATCCCCATGCCAATCCCTGACTAGTCGATCCCGAATTTCCTCAAACCATACCCTGTTGTGGGGGGCGATGCGAACGAGGATTATCGCGATGCCTCGCGCGGCTTCGGCCATCCCTGACACGGCGACAGGGCGAGCGAGGGGCGGCCAAAACGGAGCCCTCCCCCTTTGATGGGGGAGGGTGTGGGTGGGGGTGATGTTTCCGAGAGTCCGGATCGTCGCGAGAAATACCCGCAAGCGGCGGCATCACCCCCACCTCGATCCTCCCCCATCAAGGGGGAGGAAGCGGGTAGCGGTACCTATTGCTCCTCTGCCCAATGGCTCCGCCGACCGCAACCCCCGAACCGGAATCTTGCGCCGGGCCGGGAATTAGGGCGTCATGATCCGATCCGTGATAACCGCCAGCCACCCTATGACCCGCAGGAATCGGACGCGATTTGGCAGCCTCATGCCGGCGGTGATCGCCGTGCTGTCGACGCTCGCCCTGTGCGGATCGCCGGCAACGGCGCAGATCGTCACCGATGGCTCGCTCGGGCCCGCGCAGTCGCTTTCCGGGCCAGCCTACAGCATAGACCCGGGCCTCGGCAGGATCGTTGGCAACAATCTCTTCCATAGTTTCGGCAGATTCGACCTGGTTGAGGGCGACAGCGCCACCTTCACCGGGCCGTCGACCCTGCAGAATATCGTGGCGCGCGTCACCGGTGGCGCCTCGTCGATCGATGGCGCGCTGACGACCCAGACCGGCGGTACGCCCGGCCTGTTCCTGATCAACCCGGCGGGGATCGTCTTCGGTCCGCATGCGAGCCTGCATCTCGAAGGCGCCTTCCATGTCTCGACCGCCGATTACCTGCGTTTTGCAGATGGCGAGCGATTCCAGGCCGATCTCGGCAACGGCAGCAGCGTCACGGCAGCATCTCCCACCGCCTTCGGGTTCCTGTCGCAAGCCCCGGCGGCACTCGCGCTCGACGGCGCTACGCTATCGGTCAAATCCGGCGGCACGATCGACGCGGTCAGCGGCAATTTCTCGATCACCGGCGGCGGCCTCGCCGCGGCCGGCGGCACGATCCGGGTCGCGGCAGCCGGCGCGGCTGGGGAGGTGCCGCTCGATCCGATGGATACGGAGCATCTGACGGTGACCAGCTTCGCCGCCGCATCGCTCTCGCAGGGCGCGACGATCGACGTCAGCAACGGCACCGGGGCATCCAACGCCGGCCGCATTGACTTCCGGGCCGGCACGATTCAAGTCGACAACAGCACGGTGAAGGCGGACAGCCTGCGGGGCGCCCGCGGCCGCGCTGGTCAGGTGAGCGTCAGCGCCGACAATCTCACGATTACCAATGCGGGCGAGATCTCCGCCACGACGTTGGGCGGTGGCAACGGAGGCAGCCTTGCGGTCGCTGTAAACCACTCACTCAACATCGAGGGGGACGCAGCAACAGACGTCCCAACCGGAATTCTTGCAGATAGTGCGGCAACCGCGACCGGGAGCGCTGGCAGCATTACGATAACGGCTGGCGCGGTCCGGCTCGCCAATGGCGGACAGATTTCGAGCACGGCTTTTGGTCGTGGTACTGGTGGGGATGTCTCTGTCGATGTCACCGGCGCCCTGCGGATCGACGGCGTTCCCTACCTCGACCAAAAGCACGTGACCGGTATCTTCTCGTTTCGCGAGCGCTCGCTCGGAAGCACGGCGACAAACGGGCACGCCGGCGACGTTGCCGTCGCCGCTGCCGATATTTACATCACGAACACTGGGGTAATATCGAGCAGCACATTTGGCGCCGGCAATGGCGGCACCGTTATGGTTACCGCTGAAGGCGCAATCGTCATCGACGGCCCAGCCAATCAGGACCAGGGCTTCGGCTTCGGCGCAACCGGTATCCTTTCGGAGGCGGATACCGCCTCCTTCGCGGGCACCGGCGGCGCGGCCGGCCCGGTGGCCGTTCATGCCGCAAGCATCCAACTTCTCGGCGATGGCAAGATATCCAGCGACACCGGGACGTCCGGCGCCGCCGGCGATATCGAGGTCACGGCCCCCGTGGTCACCATCGACGGCGGCAG
>CAIUCF010000447.1 GCA_903897565.1 uncultured Rhodospirillales bacterium
CCGATGGGCGAGGCCGTCGACGACAGACTGGCCCACCTGACCGCGGGCGATATCGCGGCCATGGTCACCTATCTGAAGTCGGTACCCGCCGTCGCCAGCCCCGACCTGCCGGCCGTCAAGGCAGAACTAGCCTCCGCCGATTATCGCGAGGGCGTGCCCCCCGACGCCAATCCCGTGGGCAAGCATCTCTTCGAGCGGTCTTGCATCGGCTGCCATGGCTGGACCGGGCAGAAGCCGGGGATGCCGTTCGCAGCGCTGCCGGGCGGTCGTGCCGTCAATGATCCGACGGCGACCAATGTCGCAGCCGTCGTCCTGTTCGGCGCCCGCCGTCAGACACCCCATGGCATTGCCACCATGCCGGCGTTCGGCGCCGCTTATTCGGATGCCGACATCGCTGATCTCGTGAACTACGTGACCCAGCGGTTCGGGGCCGCGCCATCGGCGTTGACGGCGGCCAATATCGCGGCGTTCCGAGCCAATCAGTAGCGTCCGGGCAGGGCGGCCATCACGGCCGCCCGCCGAAGTCAGGCGTGACGTATCGCGGGATTGGCGATCGCGTCGCCCGTGCTTCCCGCCCGCGCGGCGGCCCCCAGCGCGAACGGGCTGCGTCCCAGCACGAACGCCATGATCCCTGCGGTCATCACCAGGCTGAGGATGGCCGACAGGGCGCCGGCCGTTTGCGTTACGAGCGGCGAGAAGTCGCCATTGATCGCGAAGATCGCCGGCATGCCGGTGAAGCCGAAGCCGCCGATGTAGCAGAGCGGCATCGGCGGCAGGACGAACACGCTCTTCCAGCCGTTGAGCCACTCGCGCAGGCGGTAGGCGATCGCCACGCTCAGATACAACGACGAGACGTTGACGAACAGCCACCACCAGGGGAAGTGATTGAGCAGCACGAGCGGCTGGTGACCGAAATAGGTATAGACGCCGCCATAGCCCAGCAGGGTTTCCTCGATGGCGATGTCGGCCAGCCCGGAAAGGGCGAAGGCGACCCAGAGCGTCGAGGTTTTCGCGTTGCGGAGCAGGGCGGCATAGAGGGCGTAGCCCAGGACTGCACCGAACGGCCACCACATGGCGATGATGTAGTAGTCGAATTCGCGCCCCATCAGGAAATAGAACGTATGGGCCGGATCACGCGACTGCGACCAGTAGCAACCACCCAGATAATTATCGATGCTTTCCGGGAACACGCAGGCGGCGCCGGCCATCACCACGGCCAGCGGCACGGTCGATTTGTAGCGCTTGCCCTCGATCAGGGCCACGACGACCATGATGAGCGCCAGGATCGTCATCCCCGCGGTCGCGATGGCGACATGGGTCGGATTTTGGGGAAACGACTCGTTCGGCGGGGCGGGCGTGTGGAACGTCGGATCGAGCACGACCGGGACATGGGCGGCCTGCGCGACGGCGAGGTCGGGCCACATCGCGCCGAGCGCCAGCATTGTGAGCAGCGCCAGCGGGCCTATGGCCTGGGCTTTGGCAGGCCTCGTCTGCAGCGTCGCGAGCATCGTATTTCTCCCTGTCGGTTCATAAAACCAACCATTTGGTTGTTTCCATAAACCCTGTCATATGGTCCTCCCGTGGTCAATTGAAATGACGAGAGCGATGGCCGAGCCCGTACTGACGAAATCCGAGCGAACGCAGGAGCGCATTCTCGAGGCCGCGACCGAGGAATTCGCCGCCCATGGCATCGCGGGCGGCCGCGTCGACCGTATCGCCAGGGCCGCCGGCGCCAACAAGAGCTTGATCTACGATTATTTCGGCAGCAAGGAGCAGCTGTTCCATGCGGTGCTGGAGCGGCATCTGCGCGATGTCTACCGGACCGTCCCCTTCGATGCCGAGGATCTCCCCAACTATGTCGGCATGCTGTTCGATTTCGCGATGGATCATCCGCGCCTGATGCGCCTCGTCATGTGGAACGGCCTGGAACGGCGCTGGGATTGGCCCCTGGACGAAACATCGAGCTTTTCCACGCAAGTGGCGAAGATCGGCGCGGCGCAGGCTGCGGGCCGGGTCGCCGATACCTGTCCGCCTGATTTCCTGCTGACCCTGATCATCACCCTGGCCTCGGCCTGGACCGTCGCCAATCCCTTTGGCACGTCGATCATGCCCGACGCCGCGGATCGGCGCGCCACTTTGAGAGTTGCAGTATCCGACGCGGTCGCCCAACTCACCCGCCGCGATCTCACCGTCAGCGCGAGCCGCGACAATTCCGCTGGCGCGATGTAGGCTCACGGTTCGTCATGAACCGGGGGCAAACATCCGATGGCGCGCATCATCTTCCGCAATGCGAATGTCTTTGACGGCGTCGATCCGATCGGCAAGGCCGATGTCGTGGTCGAGGGCGATCGAATAACCCAAGTGGGTCCGTCGAGGGCCGAGCCCCGCCGCAGCGATGATGTCGTCTATGAGGTCGCCGGTAAGACGCTGATGCCGGGGATGACCGCCGGGCACGGTCACCTGTCCTTCCATGACCTGACCCTGCCGCGGATCATGGACGTCGATATGCGGCATCCCGCCGCCTATATGGGCGTGCTTGCCGCCAGGAACGCCCAGCGCACCCTGGAGGCCGGCTTCACGACCTATGTCGGCGCCGGCTCGGTCCATAATCTCGACGTGGTGCTGCGCAACCTGATCGCGGACGGCGTCGCGCAAGGGCCGCGCATCGTCGCCTGCGGTCGCGATTTCGCACCGACGGGACACGCGCTCGACTACAAGCCCGAACACTGGAACGTGCAGCCGCTGACCCCGGCCGGCACGCTCGGCGCGCTGTGCGACGGGCCGGACGAGTTCCGCAAGGAAGTGCGGCGCGAGGCCAAGCGCGGCGTCGACATGATCAAGCTCTACCCCGAAGGCGGCCACGGCTTGCCGAAGCGCACCGTCCGCCTCAGCGAGGCCGAGATCGCGACCGTGGTCGAGACCGCACAACTTTGCGGCCTGCGCGTGCGTTGCCACGCCTATTCCAAGCCGGTCATCAAGCTGTGCCTCGCCGCCGGGGTCGCGATCATCGATCATGGCGACCATCTCGACGAGGAACTCGCCGAATTGTTCGTCAAGTATGGGACCTACGTGCTGCCCAGCCTGTACCTCGCGAAGATGACGGCGGGCATCTACCATACCCAGAAGGACTGCGACGGCTGGTTCGCCTATGCCCGCAAATCGCTGAAGATGGGCATCGAGGCCGGCGTCAAATTCGTCACCGGCGATGATTTCGGCCTTCTCGAACTGCCGCACGGCGACAATGCACGCGAACTCGCCGTCTATGTCGAGGACCTCGGCCTGCCGGCGCCGGCCGTGCTGCGCTGGGCGACATCGCACGGCGCCGCGATGGCGGCGATCCCCGATCTCGGCCGCATCGCGCCGGGCCAGCTCGCCGATCTGGTCGTCGTCGACGGCGACCCGCTGGAGCGCATCGCAGTGCTCGGCGAGCCGGACCGGATCGCTCTGGTCATGAAAGGCGGCAGCATCGCCAAGTCGATGATTTCCGCCGTCGCGCATGCGACCGTCGAACCCTTCCAGCTACCGGCTGGCAGCCGTCCGCGGCGTTAGGCGACGGATTCGACTCCCGCCTTGGTAACGGCATGCGACCCGAGGGCGCCCGTGACCGGCGGCAGGGTGAGCGGCTCCAATTCACCCGTCTGCAGATTCCGCCGGATCGCTACTCGCGCTAAACCGCGTCGATCCAGGCGGTCACGGCGGCGTTCAGGTCGTGCGGGCGATCCTGCATGACCCAGTGCCCTGTATCGGGCCAATGTTCGACCTTCGACTTTGGGTGTGCAAACCAGGGCCGCATGCGATCGGCCTGAGCCGCATCGCGGCATAACTGGTAGACGGGCACCGTAACGCTTCTGCAAAATATACCACTCGCCTCCCCCATGCCGACCTGGTCAGTTCCGAAGAAAAGCGGGCCGAAGGATTCACGGACGACATGCGACGGCATGCCCTCGACCCGTCTCGCATGCCAACGTTTGAATGCCGGATCGGTGGCGGGGCCGTAGACCCGCTGAAACAGCGCCGGGACGACCATACCGGGATCGTCGATGGCCAAGTCATGTGCCGTCTTCCCGAGAAGCTGTGCGGCCTCGCCCGAAAAGCCGAGGGCGCCGTCGACGGATACGATGGCACTGACGAGCTCCGGCCGCTTGGCGGCGAGCCGGGCGGCGATCTGCCCACCCATCGAGTGTCCCACGATGACGAATTTCTGGCCCGGATACTGGGTCGTGATCAGCGCTTCGATGTCTGCAACGTAATCGGCGGGGAAATAGCCGCCTGACGGCATAACCTCGGATCTGCCGTGCCCACGCAGATCCGCGGCGACGACGCGGTACTTGTCCTCGAACACCGGCAGCTGCCAGCTCCAATCGTGGGAATCGCAGGTCCACCCATGCAGAAGCATCACGTTCCTGCCCGTGCCTCGTTGGGTCACGAAGAGCTTCGCCGCGGGCCTCGAGGCCGCGTCGGCGGCGCCGTGTCCCTGGGTGATCGCAATCGCGGCGCCGCCGGCAAGCGTCAGCACGCCGCGCCGGGATAGCCCATGTAGATTCGATGCCATCGTAGATCCCCTGTTCCCCCTATCCCCGTCCAGCTGTTCCCGATGTTGCTTCGGGTGATCTGGACCACGGGCCGGGCGTATTTGGCTTGGCAGAAAGATATACAGTGGATATCTAGGATCAATTACGCACCATCAGGTGCGTAGATATATGACAGGATATCGGGATGCCGCAGCAGGTCGATCCAGTGTTTTTCGCAGACTGCGCAGCGCGCGCTTTCTTCGATCAGGTCGCCAATAAATGGTCTGTGATGATCCTCACCTTGCTCAGCGAGAAGCCGACGCGGTTCAATGACATCAAGCGGAGATTGGAGGGGATCACGCACAAGGCGCTCACACAGGCGCTGCGGCGTCTGGAACGTAACGGGCTGATCGTACGAGACGTGCTCGCCACCTCGCCAGTGGCGGTCCAATACTCGATTACGGCACTGGGACGCACCCTGCAGGCCCCGTTCGGCGCGGTGTATGATTGGGCGATCAATCATTTGCATGAGATCGAGCAGGCTCAGGACGTTTACGACAGAAGGGAAGACAGGTGACGGGACAGCCATTGCCGTGATTCGTTCACTCGCCGTCCGAGTTCGTGAACGAGGCCAGACGACCGCTGGTCGCGGGGATCGCTTTGTGGCCCGCGATCGAGCTGCTAGCATTCCCGTCAGCGTCGCCCCCGACGCGGGATGACAGGCATCCCTGACCCTTGGCATCGAGGACGCAGCGGCGATGACGACGAACGAGACGCGAATTGCGGATATACAGGCGATCAAGCGCCTCAACGCATCTTACAATTTCGCGATCGACGACGCTGATGCCGAGGCCTGGGCCGCCTGCTTCACCGCCGACGGCGTCTTCAATGCGCTGATCGAGGGCGAGAAGCCCCGAGGCACCGCGGCGCTGCAACGCTTCGTGAAGACCGTGACCGACGCCTTCGGGCAGATGCATCACTTCACGACCAACGAGATCATCGACTTCGATATCGGGGGCGATACCGCCCGGCAGAAGTGCTACCTACAGTTCTTCTACAAGAAGAACGGCCGGATCGAGGGCGCGATCTGCGTCTACGAGGATTGGCTGGCGCGGGAGAACGGCGGCTGGAAGTACAGCCGCCGCGATGTCGCCCTGAAGAACAAGTTCGTCGAGTTCACCGAAGTGGCGTGAGGCGAGGCTACCGGTCGCTCAGGATGTCTTCGATCGCCAGTTTCCGCTCGCCCGCGACCAAGGGCACCAGATCCACCGGGAAGTCGGTGCGGAATTCCACCCCGTCTTCGCGGGCAGCGAGCAGGAACACGAAGACAGCCGCCGTCTCTCGGGGGCCTTTTCATCCGTCGCGACGCGGGAGCGGCGGCTGCGACCATCTGCCTCGGCGAGACCGGCACGGCGCCGCCTATCTCCCTCCAAGCGAAGGCCGCGCTCGTGCGGCCCGGAATTTCGGTGGAGAAACGAATGATATCGAGACATTTGGTTGCGGCCGCTCTGGTTGCCGCGTCGCTCGTTGCGACCGGCGTTGCCTATGCCAAGACCGTCGAGATCGACATGCTCAACAAGGACGAGACCGGCAACATGGTGTTCCACCCGGCCTTCGTTCGCGCGGCGCCCGGCGACCAGATCGTGTTCAAGGCGGTCTCGAAGATCCACATGGTCAAGTCCATCAACAGCATGGCGCCGGAAGGGGCGACGCCGGTCGTCGGGCCGATGGGCGCCGACAAGACGATCACCTTGACTCAGGAGGGGGTCTACGGCTTCGAGTGCCTGCCGCATTACGGCATGGGGATGGTCGCCCTCGTCGAGGTCGGCAAGCCGGTCAACGAGACCGCGGCAAAGGTCGCTGCGGAGAGCGCGCCGAGCCAGGCGAAGGCCCGGTTCACCAAGCTGTTCGCGCAGCTCGACGCCAATCCATAACCGCGATCATCTCACGCTGAAGCATAGGATCTCATCCTCGGCCAGAGGATGAGACCTCGGCTCGGCCCCGATCCAGCGCGCGCGATCGCCATCGAGTGCGCAGGATCGGGAGACCGGGGCGACGGGCACTCCGAGGATCCAATGGTGCGAGGGCGTCGCAAGGCCGACCTGCCGACAAAGACATGTCCCGTCTGCGCTCGGCCCTTCGCCTGGCGCAAGAAATGGGCGCGGGACTGGGAGAACGTGAAGTACTGCTCCCGACGATGCCGCGAGAGGCCGACGGAAATCGTGGAGGGGTCGACATCCGTAACCAAGCGGTAATCGCGCCATCTGCGATTATCCTCTGTCGTGACGACTCCAACCGCTCGCGACAATCGCCCGGCTGTCGGTGGATTTCCGCCCAAGCCTGGCTGGTCGTCTCGCGGCGCTCGCACGTCACGACGATGCCGATCCGGGTTCATCGTCAGTTGCGGGTGTTCGCCGGCGCATTGTCCGACCACATATCGCGATGGATCTTCCACTCCCCGTTCTGTTTGACCAGGACGATGGTCTGCTTGCCGCGCTCGACGATATGGCCTTTGCCGTCGCGCATCTCCATCTCGGAGACGCTGGTGGCGGCATTGCCGCCCCCATAGATCTCGTAATGGCTGAACCTGATGCTTGCCGGGAGCGCCGGACGGAGGTTCTTTTCGAAATAGTCGAGGATTGCCGCTCGGCCGGAGACCGCCTTGTCGTTGGGCGGCAGAAGCTTGGCGTCATCGGTGTAGAGAAGCGAGATCGCCTTGAGATCGCCCTTCCCGAAGGTGGCGCCCCAACGCTCCGTCACGGCTTTCACCGCGGCTTCGTCAGGCGAATGCACCGTGGTCGCGAAGGCTGGAGCGCACAGGAGCGCGAGAGCCGTTGCGGCGCCCAGGAGGTAAGAGGCAGGCTTCGATTTGGTCATATCTATTCCATCGGTTGGGGTTGGTCGGGTGGGCCGGATTCCGGCGTCAGAGCTGCGAGCAGCCGCCATCCACCACCAGCTCGGTCCCGACGACGTATCGGGACTCATCACTCGCAAGGTAGACGACTGCAGCAGCGATCTCCTCGGCCTGGCCCCACCGTCCGAGGGGCACGGCTGAGGCGAACTGAGCCTTGAAGGTGCCCATCTCGGCTGCAGACAGGCCGAGCTTGCCCAGAAGCGGAGTCTCGATGCCGCCGGGGGCCACCGCGTTGACGCGGATTTTGCGATCGAGAAGTTCGTAGGACCAACTTCGCGCCAGCGAGCGAGCGGCGGCCTTGGCGGCGGCAACAAGCGACAGACCATGCTTGCCCGTCTGGTCGAGGAAGGACGTCGTGATGATGACGGATGCGCCTTCGCGAAGCACCGGCAACGCGGCCTGCATGGTGAACACCACGCCTTTGACGCTGACATCCATGATGTCGTCGTACTGGCGCTCATCGATCGACTGGAGCGGCGTCGGAACAACGTAGCCGGCGTTCGCGAAGAGAATGTCGAGTCCGCCGAAGGACTGTTGGACCCGGGCGGTGACCAACTGCATGGCCGCGATCGATCGCACGTCGGCGGCAAGGACCAGAGCACCGTCGCCGAGTTCCGCTCTGACATCGGCGAAGCGAGACTCGTCGCGGCCGGTGACGGCGACACGGGCGCCTTCCCTGACGAAGAGTTTAGCGGTGGCGAGGCCGATGCCGCTCGTGCCGCCGGTGATGAGCGCGGTTTTGCCTGAAAGTCGCATGCTGAATTCCTCACACCAGAGATTTCGATGGGCGGCGGATGCTGCGCCCGTCATTGGGATCGATCTTAGTGATCCGCCTGGTGGTTAAAAGGACGTATTTCCCTCAAATACAGCCATTCCGGAGAGAGGAGTGACTGATGGCGTAAAGTGAGGGAAATACGTCCTAAGGGAAATCAGAGGGCCGCGCTAAATGTCGGGTTCACCCGGCAATCAGCCCGCTTGGCGGGACAGCATAGGAGAGCGAGATGTCTGGATTTTTCGATGGTACCAACGGGGACGAACTGAGCGAGGGAGGTCGTTCGCGACGGCGTGCTCTGCTGATGGGCGGCGTGGCGATCGCCGCTGCAGCGGCCGGCAACCTTCTACCGGGCGTGGCGCGGGCCGCCGTGACCGGTGAGGGCGAACAGCCCTACGATATTGTGTTCACGATCTTTCCTGGCGGAACGCTGCTCGATTTTGCCGGCCCCAACGAAATTCTCTCCCGCATCCCGAACACGAGGGTTCGCTTCGCCAGTCCGGATGGCGGCCCCGTGGTGCTGGAGAAGGGTCTGGTATTCGGACAGAGTGAGCGCCTCGCGGACGTCTCCGACGTCGATATCATCTGCGTCCCCGGCGGCCCCGACCTGTCGGCGATGATGAAGCCCGAGATGCTGGCGCATGTCCGCCGGATTTCCGCGACCGCGAAGTACGTCACGTCAGTCTGCACCGGCTCGATCATTCTCGCAGCCTCGGGCGTTCTCAAGGGCAAGCGCAGCGCCTGCCACTGGGCGGCGCTGAATATTCTGAAGGAATATGGCGCGATCCCCGATCCTGCCCGCATCGTGAAGGACGGCCGTTTCATGAGCGGCGGCGGAGTCACTGCCGGCATCGATTTCGGCCTGGCCTTGGCGGCGGAAATTCGCGGCGCCCAGGCGGCACAAGAGGTGCAACTTGTGGTCCAATATGATCCCCAGCCGCCGTTCCATGCCGGTCATCCGGCCGACGCGCCGCCGCAAATCCGCGACGCGGTCTTCAAAATGCTGCCCGGGTCGAAGGAGGGCCTGTTGCGGCTGACCCTATAGCCAGGCTGCTGCCACAGGTCGTTCGTGTCGTCTGTCACCCCTCGAAACCTCCCTGAGGGGTGACAGACCGTTATCTACGCCGCGTTGTCGTGACGGCCGGCGCGGCGAATCGCTTGCGGGGGATGGCCATGCAGCTTGACGAACGCCCGGCGCATCCGTTCCGGATCGGTGAAGCCCACGGCCTTCGCGATCTGCTCGACCGGCTCGGACCCGCTCTGCAGCCGGATGCTCGCCGCCTCGACACGCAGCCGCTCCACCGCCTTGGCCGGCGTTTCGCCGGTCTGGCGCCGGAAAGCGCGTCCGAACTGACGGACGCTCAGTCTCGCCGCCTCGGCCAACCGCTCGATCGGCAGCGGCTCGACCAGATGATCGCGCGCGAACGCCAGTGCCATGCGGATACGGTCGGAATCCGGTTCCATCTGCGACATGGCCGAGAACTGCGACTGGCCGCCTGAGCGCCGATGGGGAACGACGAGTTCACGCGCGACCTGGCGCGCAATTTCGGTTCCAAAATCGGTTTCGATCAGCGCCAGCGCCAGATCGATGCCCGCCGCGATCCCAGCGGAGGTCCAGACCTTGTCGTCGGCAACGAAGATGCGATCCGCCTCGACCTTGACCGTAGGATATCGCTGCTGGAATTCGGGTGCGACCCGCCAATGGGTAGTCGCGCGGCGGCCGTCGAGCAGCCCGGCCTCGGCAAGCAGGAACGCTCCCGTGCAAACGCTCGCCACGCGAAGCGTGCGCGCAGCGAGTTCCTTTGCTGCCGCGACGATTCTCGGGTGCTGCAGGGGTGCGATGTCGCCGCCGACGAAGATTACCGTATCGAAAACCATGTTGCGGAAGGGTTGGGTATGAAGAGGAAGCCCGGAGCTGCCGACAACGGTCCCTCCAGATTCGGAAATCACCGCCAAGCGATAGGCGCCACCGTCGACGAAGCCATTGGCTTTCTCAAATGCGCCCAGAGGCCCCGCGAGATCGAGGGTCTGATGGTTCGGGCAGACGAAAAGGCCGATTTGGTGCATAGTCGTTATTTAAGGGAATTATAAGGTTTAGGCCATAGTTTTCTTCGTGACGACGACCG
>CAIUCF010000448.1 GCA_903897565.1 uncultured Rhodospirillales bacterium
GCGGCTTATGCAGATGTGTCAGGTGATCTTATAGGGCCTACCACATTTAGACCCCGGTCCTGCGCCGCTTAGGCTTGGTTTTCTGTGGAATCATAGGCATCCCCATGTCGGCCATATCCTCCGCCCGCTTCTTGACCTCATCACTCGTTTTACGTGCAGCCTTGCCGGTGATCCGATGGTACGGTTCGGGCGGGTGAAACACCGTCAGGCCAAGGAGCTTGTCGAACGAAATCTTGCGAAGGCGGCGCCGGTTGAAGCGGAAGGTGTATTCCTCAAGATAGACCTGAAGGTGTTTGCGGCGCAGCCCGTGATAGACGCCCAGGCCCCACCGTTTCAGCAACGAGAAGACCCGGTGGATCCAGGGCAGTACAAGGTGGGCGGCCATCGGTCCGATGAGGTGCGGATAATGGCGGTAACCGAGTTGGTTGAGCCGTCCGTAGCTGCGGTGATCGTCGGTCAGGATGACGGTGCCGGGGGCGACTTTCTCCCGAATGAAGGCTTCGAGGGTCGCCGCCCTGTTGTCGGGGATCACCTCGAGCCGCACCCGCCCCGGCTTCGTGTTGAGGAGCTGCCGACCGGGCCGATAGACCGGTGTGCGGCCCGACGGGCGGTTGACGACCTCGACGGCGCCGATGACTGTCAGCATTCCGGCCCGTCCGCCGACGTCTTCCGGCGGGTTCTTCTCGCGGAAGGGGATCTCGGTCTGGTCGATCTCGACGAGGCCCGTTAGCAGGCCCCGGTCCGGGTCAACCATGGCGCGGCGGAGCTTCGATTCCAGCAGCCAAGCGGTGCGGTAGTTCAGCCCGAGCAGACCCTTCAACTGCAAGGCCGAGAGCCCGTTCGAATGGGTCGCCATGAGGTAGGCGGCCCAAAACCAGACGCGCAGCGGCAGCTTCGTGTTCTGCATCAGCGTGCCGACGGTGATGGAGGTCTGGCGGCCGCAGCCGCGGCATTCCCAGACCGGCCTGGAGCCCAGCCGCCAGGCATCGAAGCCCCCGCATGCGGGGCAGATGAAGCCCTCCGGCCAGCGGTGCTCGAACAGAAATACGACGCAGGTTTCTTCGTCGGCGAACTTGGTCTGAAACTCGATCAGAGACCCGGCCATCTCGCCTCCCGCGTGTGGCCAAATCCGCCAGGCGCGGGGTTCCCGGCTACAACGCGGGGAGTTTTACCACATTTAGTGGGTCGCGACTATCAGCCTGACACATCTGCATAAGCCGCCATCAACGGAGGATCGAATCTTGAGGAAGAAGGGATTTGAGTTCAGACCAAGAAATAATCACCGAGTAAATATTATAACCTACCTCGTCGTGATTGAAAGCCATCGAAAGCCCATCCTTCGTGAACACCCAATTGTCTGGCCGAATCACAATATATCCCAATCTTTCTTTGATATCTTTCTGTTCTTCGGACGTCCAGCCTTTTGTCCAGCCATTTTTATCGAATTTTTGCCAAACCAAAGTTTCGAGCC
This sequence comes from uncultured Rhodospirillales bacterium, assembly GCA_903897565.1. Classification (GTDB taxonomy): domain Bacteria; phylum Pseudomonadota; class Alphaproteobacteria; order ATCC43930; family CGMCC-115725; genus CAIXXC01. The sequence continues at coordinate 1,472 of CAIUCF010000448.1, forward strand.
TGCCGACCCACCGATGACTTCGCCCAAACACGTCCCGCGCGGTCAATGCCCGAAACGAAGGGGCGAGTACGAAGTTTTGAGCCCCAGACGTATAGAATTCGCCCGCGGCGCCGTGACAGTATTCCGAAATACTTATTCCCATGCTGATCAAGCGTTCGTTCGCATAACTGATAGTGTAGTCTTGATCATCATCGGCTTCTTTACCGCAATCTCCATTCCCTGAGAGCGTCCTTATAATCCGAGCGTTCCAGGATTTAGATTGAGTGGACGTTGGATTGTCGATCTGTGGATAGGCAACGTGATGCACATAAAAGCCCCCGATATCCCCGGTCTGATCTGGGGCTGGCTCAGCGGCAAAAATATCGACGCGGCTGAAAATAAACGGACCGAACCTCTCGCCGACCCGTTGAATTTGCTTCAAGCGATCCTCGTATCGCTTTTTGAGGCAATAGGCTGGGGTCCACGAGTTTTCCGAATTAGGTGGGTTCGTATTTGGGCACACCGTGCTTACGAAGTGGAGCCAACTGCGCTCGGAGTTTTGCAGGACTTTGGCCCCGTGTGGGCTGAGCATCGTTCGTCGTTCCCGGTAGGTGCGACCGAGGTCCTTGTCGAGTTGAGAAAGGACCGGGTCGCCGCAAATTACCTTTTCACGGGCCGACGCGGCGTCCCTGCAGTCGAAACTCGCTGCTATAGCAGCGCCGTCAGTGATGAGACCATAAGCAAATCCCGCCAGCATGAGCATCGCGTGGATTCTATCTCGCATGTTGCCCTCAAAGTAGAATTTGCACGTAGCAGTGGCAGTGACTCATGATACTGAAAAGACGTCGCTGAAATTTCTCTACGCTTCCGCGCATGAGCCTCTTTCGACGGAGCGCTCGATGCTGCGCAGTTCGCAGAACCTTAGAACGGAATATCGAAATAAACGATGTGAAGCCCTTACCCGGTGCGGAAGTTGTGTGCAAAAAGATCCGCCATGCCATACCGCGCAGCGCTCCGTCGCTCAGGTGATCGCCGCCAGCACCGCGGTCAATAATCCGGGAAAGCGCCGGTCGAGTTCGGGCCGGCGGAGTTCGTTCATATGGGCGGCGCCGTCGGTCTTGGTGCGCACCAGGCCGGCCTCGCGCAACACCCGGAAATGATGCGACATGCTCGATTTCGGCCGGCCGCCGTCCAGCGCCGAGCAGGTGGCCTCACCGCCGCGGTCCAGCTGCCGCACGACGCCCAGCCGCACGGGATCGCTGAGCGCGTAGAGCACCTGGGTCAAAGTCACGTCCTCGATGGCGGGATGGGTCAGCGCGCGCATGGTCCAGTGATAACAGCCCTTCCCATTCGTTTCAATATTCGATAATACTCGAACATACGTATATGATGCGCCGTCCGGCCGCTCGCTCAGGAGATCATCGATGCCCAGCCTCTTCACGCCGCTCACCGTCAAGGACGTCACCCTGCGCAATCGCATCGCGGTGTCGCCGATGTGCCAGTATTCGGCCGATTTCGGCCTCATCAACGACTGGCATCAGGTCCATCTCGCCGGTCTTGCCCGCGGCGGCGCCGCCCTCGTGATCGCCGAAGCGACCGCGGTCGCACCCGAAGGTCGCATCACCCCCGGCTGCGCCGGTTTGTGGAACGACGCGCAAGGCGAGGCATGGTCGCGGGCGGTGGCCGCGATCAAGGCGGCGGGCGCGGTGCCCGGGATCCAGATCGCCCATGCCGGCCGCAAGGCGAGCGCCAACCGGCCGTGGGAGGGCGACGACCATATCGCCGCCGATGATCCGCGCGGCTGGGAGACGATCGCCCCGTCGGCGATCGCCATGGGCGGCGGTCTTTCCAAGCTGCCGCGGGCGATGAGCCTGGCCGATATCGAACGGGTCAAGGCCGATTTCGTCGCCACCGCCCAGCGCGCCCTCGCGGCCGGCTTCGAGTGGCTGGAACTGCATTTCGCCCATGGCTATCTCGCCCAGAGCTTTTTCTCGACCTGGTCGAACAAGCGCAATGACGGTTATGGCGGCGATTTCGCGGGCCGCAGCCGCTTTGCGCTGGAAACCCTGGCCGCCGTTCGCGCCGTCTGGCCGGAACACCTGCCGCTCTCCGCCCGTCTCGGCGTCACCGAGTTCGACGGCTCCGACGATCTCGAAGAAGGCATCGAGCTGGTACGGCGCATGAAAGCCAATGGGCTCGACGTGATCGATGTCAGTGTCGGCTTCTCGACCCCCACGGCCAACGTGCCCTGGGGCCCGGCGTTCATGGCGCCGATCGCCGATCGTGTTCGCCGCGAGGCCGGACTGACCACCACGACGAGCTGGTTCATCAGTGAACCGGCGCAGGCCGACGCGCTGATCGCCGAGGGCAAGGTCGATTTCGTTTCGCTCGGCCGGCCGCTGCTGGAGAACCCGCATTGGCCCTATCGCGCGGCGCGGGAGCTCGGTGTCGAGAGGGCGGCCTGGACGCTGCCCACGCCCTACGCGCATTGGCTCGATCGCTACCGCACGGCCTGATTACCGAAGCGGTGCGCGTTTCGCCGGTTCCGTGCCGGCGAGCCAGATGACATGGCGCGCGCCGCTGCGGCCGGCATGGGCGCGGACCCGCACTTCCTCGACCGTGAAGCCGATCATGCGCAGCAGCTTCGCGAATTGCGGGTCGGGCGCCGCCGACCACACGGCGAGCACGCCGCCGGGCCGGAGCGCGACGCGGGCCTGCGCCAGCCCCACCGCGTCGTAGAGGCTGTCGTTGCTCGCGCGCGTCAGCCCGTCCGGCCCGTTGTCGATATCGAGTAGGATGGCGTCATAACCGGCGCGTGCCGAGCGGATCACTTCGCCGACATCGCCCTCGTGGATGGTCACCCGCGGATCGTCGAGGCTGCTGCCATGGAGTGCGGCCATCGGCCCGCGCGCCCAGGCGATCACCGCCGGCACCAGCTCGGCCACGGTGATGCGGGCGTCCGGCCCTGCCGCACCCAGGGCGGCACGCAGGGTGAAGCCCATGCCGAGACCGCCGATCAGGATATGGGCGTTGCGGCGCTGACCGATCCTAGCGCAGGCCAGGGTCGCCAGCGCTTCCTCGGAACCGCTCAGCCGGGAGTTCATCAACTCGTTGCGGCCGAGCATGATCGAGAACTCGGCCCCGCGCTGCATCAGCCGCAGCTCCTCCTTGCCGCCGGGAATGGTCGAGGTATCGAGCTTGATCCAGGGCAGCATGGACGGATGTTAGGTTACTTGCGGGCCTTGCGCGCGGCGTAGCGGGCGTCGCGCGCGGCCTTGCGCGCCGCCTCTTCGTCGACGCTGCGCAGCGCTTCGCTGGTCTTGGCGAGTTCCGCCGCC
>CAIUCF010000449.1 GCA_903897565.1 uncultured Rhodospirillales bacterium
ACCGTGGCAGGGCTCGGCGTCGGCGTGATCGCCGGCGGCACGACGCCCAGGTCGCTGTTGGTGGGCAACAACGGTATTCAGACCTTCGCCGACGGCTCTTATTATGGGCTGTTCGCGCCCGGTACGATCAACGGCGTGGCCGTGGCGGCCTATCTCACCAGTGCGGCACCGGCGGCGGTGATCCGGTTCGCGACGACCGGCTCGATCACTCTCGATCCGATGAGCTATACCGACGCGACCCACGGCACGGTGACCTTGCAGAACGACGGCGATGCCTCGCTCTCGGCCGTGCTCGCGACACTCGCGGGCTCGGTCTTTCCGAGCCTGACCCTGACGGCCGGCTCGCCGCATCCGGCGTTCACGGTGGCCGCCGGTGCGGTGACGCTCGGCGCCGGGACCTCGCTGCTGGTCGAGGATACGCAGGGCACATTCAGCATCGATCAGGCCTATGCCGGCTCGCTCACGGTCAGCGACACCGGCGGTACCGTCGATATCGGCGCGATTACCCTGAATACAGGCGACAGCCTCGCGGTCAATGCGGCGACCGTCAATCTCGCCGGGTTGACCTATGGCGCGAATAATACCGTGACGGTGTCGGCGACCTCGCTCATCAGCCTTGTGGGTGCATCGGCCCTCGGGAGCAGCGACAGTCTGAACCTGACCGCCCCCACGCTCGACCTGACCGGGGGAATTTCGGGCACGGGCTCGGTTCACCTCGTCGCGAGCGCGATCACGTTCCCGGCGACGATCGCCGCGACGACATTGCAGATCGACGCCAATAACGGGTCCATCAGCGACGCGGGCAGCGTGACGGTCGACACGTTGCTCCTCAACGGCACCGGCTCGAGCAGTACCAGCACCTACGCCTTCACCAACACCGGCAACCTGATCACCCGGGTCGGCGGATCGGGCGCGCAGGACATTACCGTGGTCGATGCCCGCAACGATCTAGCGGGCGGGCTTACGGTCGAGGCGATGTCGGCGTCTGGTGCCGTTTCGATCGCGAACTCGCTGGGCGCGATCGACGTCGCCAACCTCGCGGCCGGTACCAGTTTGGAACTCGACGCCGGCACGGCGATTTCGTTCGGCACGGCGATCACCGTGGCGTCCGGCGGCGCGACCCTACGGGCCGACACCCTAGCCGGCGGTGTCAATGGCGGCATCAACGTGCTCACGGGCGGGTCGCTGACGGCGACTGGCGGGGCCGTCGCCTTCTATTATCACCCGACAGCCTTCCCGACCCCGACGGTATTTTCCACCGTCGCGGCGGGGAGCGGCTTCAGCGCCTACATCACCGTGGATTCTGGCGGCGATCTTGGCAGTGTCGGGTCCAACCTGATCGGCGATTACTACCTCAACACGAATTTGAGCCTCACCGGTGCGTTCACGCCGATCGGCAGCGCCGCGACCCCGTTCACCGGGATTTTCGATGGCGGCAACCACAGCATCAGCGGGCTGACGATCGCCGGCGGCCTCGGCACCGAAATTGGCCTCTTTGGGGAGGTCGGCACCGGCGGCATCGTCGAGAATCTGACCATCGTCGGCGGCAACGTCTCGGGCCTGACCAATGTCGGCATGGCTGTCGGCCTCAATCTGGGCGTTCTGGCGAATGTCACCGTCACCGGCGGCACGGTGACGGGGTTCGACAATGTCGGCGGCGTGATCGGCAACAACCAGTTCACCGGCTCGTCCAATCTGACCGCCAGCGCCACCATCCATGGCGGGATCGGCAATCAGGCGACGGTCAATCAGATCGTCGGCACGGGTGCCGGCTCCGGCCTCTCGGGCGGGGGCCCCGCTGTCATTCTGGACGAGGCGCTGCTGTCCGGCACCGTGTTCGCGAGCGTCGTCAGTTCGGCCCCGGTCAGCGGCGGCCTAGTCGATCTGGTCATCGACGGCACATCCTTCGGCAACACCACGACCGACGGCAGCGGCACGTACAAGTTCCTCATCGGCACCGGCGGCCTGACCGGCCCGAACGAACTGGTCGTCACGCTCGCTTCCGGAGCGGGCGCCCTGCTCGACGACGGCACCAGTTTTGCGGCCGGCAGCGTGTCGCTATCTGGCATCGATGCTGGAGCCTTCACCGTCGTGACCGGGGCGGCCGATCTGCAGACGGCGCTCGGCGCGCTCACCACCCCGATCTCGATCGCCGGCCTTTCCAGCCAGATCTCCAGCAGCGGCATCGTCACCGGCTCGGGCGTCACCGACGTGGTGATCGCGCCGACGGCCGCCAACTTCGCGATCAACGCGGCGATCGCCGCCACTGCCGGCACCGTGCTGCTGACGACGAGCGGCGGCATGACCCAGGCGACCAGCGCCGGGATCACCGCCGGCACGCTCGATCTCGAAGGCTCGAGCTCCGTGGCCGCGGGCTACGCCCTGACCAGCACCGCCAACGCGATCGCCACCCTGTCCGGAGGGACGACGGGTCCGGTCGATCTCGTCGACACCGTGAATCTGGCGGTCGCGCTGGGTTCGCCCCAGGCGCTGACGATCGTGGACAGCGCGGCCGTCGTCTCCTTCGCCAATAGTGTGCTGCTCGGCGGGACCACCGACCTGACCGGCGCGACCGTCAGCTTCGCCGGCACCATCGACGGCGCTCAGGCTCTGACGATCAACGGCAACGCGGTGTTCGGCGGCACGGTCGGCAGCGACTCGCAACTGACCTCACTTACCGTGACCGGGACGACCGATCTCACCGGCGGCGGCGCCGGGACGATCAATACGTCGGGCAACATTTCCCTCGGGGCGATCAGCGGCAATACCAACAATATCAGCCTCAATTCGAGCAGCGGCGCGATCACGCTCGCCGGAATCGCGACGAGCGGCACCCTGGCGTTCTCGACCAGCACCCCGGTCTCGCTCGACGGCGGAAGCTATACGTTCAGCGGCGGGCAGTTCGCCAATCCCGTGACCTTGAACGGCGTCATAACCCTCGGCCAAGCGACCGACTTTGCCGGCGCGGTGACCCTGGGTTCGGCCACCAGCCTCGCTGCCGCAGCCGGGGTGACGTTCAGTTCGACGGTGAACGGCAATTTCGCGCTCGCGGTCGCCTCGGGTTCTGCGACCTATGGCGGCGCGGTCACGATCGCGTCGCTGAGCGATGCTGGCGCCACGGTATTCAGCGGCGGCGGCGTGTCGACGACCGGGACCCAAAGCTATAGCGGCCCGGTGACGCTCGCCGCCAACGCGACCAATACCGGCGTTTCGATCTCCTATGGCTCGGTAACCGGCGCCTTCGCGCTGAGCAATGCCGGGACCAGCGTCGTGACCTTTACCGGCCCGGTCAACATCGCCTCACTGGACGATGCGGGAGCGACGACCTTCAATGCCGGCAGCGGCGTTACGACGACGGGCGCCCAGACCTATACCGGCGCGGTGACCCTGGCGGCCGGGGCGACCAGCCTGACGGGGTCTTCGATCGGCTTCCTTTCGACGGTCGACGGCGCGACGAGTTCTGGGCAGTCGCTCGCGATCACCGGGCTGGTCGGCTTCGGCGGCGAGCTCGGCGGGACGAATGCGCTAAACAGCCTGACCCTGAATCAAACGGGCAGTGTCAGCGACAGCTTCGCCATTTCGGCGGCGAGCCTGAGCCTGCTCGGCACCGGCAGCTACGCCTTGACCGGTGTCGGCAACGCCATCGGCGCGGTGACGATCGGGACGCTCGGGTCGCCGACAGGTGGGGCGAGCCTTACCGACGCCGTCGCCCTGACCGTCAACGCCTCGACGCTGGCAGGTGCGCTGGCGATTACCGACGCGGCGCCGATCACCCTGGCGGGCGACATATCGACCGGCAGCGCCACTCAGACCTACAACGGCCCGGTGACCCTCGGTCCGGCGACCCTCGGCCTGACCGGGTCTTCGGTCAGTTTCGCCTCGGCGGTCAATGGCGCCAGCGCGCTCACGATCACGGGTAACGCCGTCTTCGGTGGTGCGGTTGGCGCAACCGCCTTGACCAGTCTCCACGTTACCGGGTCGACGCAGTTCGGCTCGGGAGCCGGAGCCGTCACGACGACCAGCGGCCAGACCTATGACGGTGCGGTGACCTTGGCGGCGGCGACGACGAGCCTGACGGGGTCTTCGGTCGGGTTCGGCGCGACGCTCGACGGCACCACGGCATCCGCTCAGTCCCTCGCCATTGTCGGGCCGGTGAGCTTCGGCGGCGCGGTCGGGGGCGGGCACGCGCTCAACACCCTGACCTTGAATGAATCCGGCGCGACGAACGACGCCAACGCGATCGCGGCGACGGGCCTGAGCCTGCTCGGCACCGGCAGCTACGTCTTGGGCAACGCCGGCAATCACATCGGCGCGGTGACGATCGGCACGCTCGGAACGCCGACAGGTGCGGTCAGCCTTGGCGACGCCGTCGCCCTGACCGTCAATGCCGCGTCACTAGGGGGTGCACTCACTGTCACCGACAGCGCCCCCATCACCTTGGCTGGTAATATCACGACCGGGGGCGCTGTGAGTCTGACCGGGGCCGGGGGCATCAGCCTCAACAGTTCCGTGGCGATAAACTCCGGCAATGCTGCGATCACGCTGGCCGCCGTGACCGGGGCCGGCAATACGCTCAGCCTGGCATCCGGCACCGGGGCGATCGCTTTGAGCGGCGTCTCCGCCGGCGGCCTCGTGCTCTCGGCAAGCCCGCTCACCCTGAACGGCGGCGTCTATTCGATCGGAAGTGCCGCGTATACCTTCGGCGCGGCGACCCTGAACGGTGCAATCACGCTCGGCCAGACCACGAATTTCGGCGCCCTGACCCTGGCCGCGAATTCGACTCTGACCGGTAGCCTGGGCATGCACTTCGCGACGATCGACGGCAACTTTGCCCTGTCGCTGTCCGGAAACGCCGATTTCAGCGGCGCGGTCGGCGGCACGACAGCCCTCGCCAGCCTGACGGCTTCGGGCGGGTCGATCGCGTTCCACGGGCTCCGTGTCGGCGGCTTGAGCGTGCCGGCGAACGAGACCCTCGGCGCCGGTTCCTACACGATCGGCAGCGGCAGCTTCGGGGCGGTGACGCTGGACGGCGGCGGCGGCGTGATCACCTTGGTGAATGCGACGACATTCGGCGCGGCGACGGTGGCGTCGAATACGTCGATCACGGCGAGCACGGGCGTGAATTTCCTCTCGACGCTCGACGGCACGACGAGTTCCGGGCAGTCGCTCGCGATCACCGGTCCGGTCGGCTTCGCCGGGGCGATCGGCGGGACGCATGCGCTCAACAGCCTGACCTTAAACCAGACCGGCAGTGTCAGCGATGCGTTTGCCATTGCCGCGGCCAGCCTGAGCCTGCTCGGTGGCGGCAGCTATGCTCTGACCGGCGCCAACACGGTCGGCTCGCTCTCCGCGACCACCGCTGCGCTGACCTTCGACAATGGCGGCCATAATCTCACCCTGGCGGGGATCTCGGTCACCAGCGGCCTCGGTCTCGGCAGCATCGCCACCCTGATCCTGGACGGCAATATCAGCGCGTCGAGCACGGCGGTCGATCTGAGCGGCGCGGCGGCGATCAGCCTCGCGACCAGCGTCGCGATCGACACCACGATCGGTGGCGGCGCGTCGGCCGGTGCCGCGATCACGCTTGGCACCGTGACCGGCGGCGCCAATACACTCAGCCTGACGTCGGGTGTCGGCACCATCACGCTCCACGGCATCGCGACGAGCGGCAATCTCGCGCTGTCGGGCAGCGCGACCACGCTTGATGCCGGGACCTACACGATCGGCAGCGGGACCTTCAGTCCGGGTGCGGTAGCCCTGAACGGCACGATCGTGCTGGGTCAGGCTACCAGCTTCGGTGCGACCACGCTGGGTTCGAACGTGAGCCTCGACGCCTCTGCGGCGAACGCGCCGGTCACTCTTGGCGCCGTCAGCGGCGCGCATTCGCTCGGGATCTCGGCCGGCTCCGGCGCCGTGACCCTGAACGGCGTGTCCGACGCCGGCCTGACGGTAACGACGACGGGGTCGACGACGCTCAACGCAGGCAGCTATTCGGTCGGCAGTCCGCTGGCGCTCGGCCCGGTGACGCTCAGCGGCGCCGTTACGCTTGGGCAGAATACGAGCTTCGGTGCCGTGACCCTCGGCAGCGCGGTCATGCTCGATAGCTCTACGGCCAATGCCGCGATCACCCTCGGCGCGGTGACGGGGGGCGCGAATACGCTCACCCTGACCTCCGGCACCGGTATGGTGACGCTGAACGGGATTACGACGACCGGGAATCTGGTGGTTGGCACCAGCCCGATCACGCTCGATGCCGGAAGCTACACCTTCTCCGGCGGCGCGTTCGGCCCGAACACCACGCTCAATGGCCTGGGTCAGACCCTGGTTTTCCACCAGTTGACGTCCTTCGGGGTGGTGACTCTGGCCTCGGATACCATTCTCCAGGGTCCGTTCAGCTTCTTCTCGCCGATCGACGGGGCGCACGCCCTGACCATCAGCGGCGATGCCGTGTTCCAGGGCGCGATCGGTGGGACGACCCCGCTCGCCAGCCTCGATGTCACCGGTACGACGTCTTTCACGGCCAGCCCCGGCTTGGTCGTGACGACGGGCGCCCAGACCTATGGCGGCGCGGTAACCCTGAACGCCGTGGCCAGCCTGATCGGCTCCAGCGTCGCCTTCGGCTCGACCGTCGATGGCGCGACGACGCTCATTGTCGACGGCACCGCGAGTTTCGCCGGGACGGTCGGCGGCGGCACCGCGCTCAGCGTGCTGGAGGTGGCCGGCAGTGCCGTCTCGCTCGCCTCGGTCAACGCGGGTACCATTATCCTGGCGACCGACAGCCTCACGGTGACGGGCACGGTCGCCGTGACCAACGGCGTTAGTGTTGGGACCCTTGCCGGCGGTGGCACCATCGACCTCGGCACCGCGACGGGCGGGCAGTTGCGGCTCTCAGACGCCGTCCTGACCGCTCTGGGCGCTAGCTCCGTCGCTATCGGCGATGCCGCGGCTGATGTCGTCATTGGCACAACCTCCGCGCTGCCGAATGCGCTCACCATCGAGGCCCTCAATGTCACCGTATCGGGCATAGCCAGCGCTGCCAATGCCGGCAGCGGCAGCCTTGTCGTCAACCTCGCGCCGGGCGGCAGCTTCACCGAACTCGCCAACGCCTCGCTGACTTTTGGCGGCGGCGTCAGCATCGCGCCGACCAGCGGCAACGCGACCATCACCATCGATGGCCTCATCGACCCGGCCGGGATCACGCTGAACGCCGGCACCGGCAGCGTCGCGCTCGGTGCCGCCTCTAGCCTGGTGTCCACCGGCAGCATCATCATTACCGCCGATACGATTTCGGTCGCCAGCGCCGCGGGCAGCACCGCGACCGTGTCGGCGCCGACGGTGCAGGTCAACGGCAGTGCGTCGAATATCAATATCGGTACCGCCACCAGTGGCACCCTGGTGTTGACGGACCAGGATCTTCAGACCCTGGCCGGCGGGGCCAACGGCACCAATGTGCTGACGATCGGCAACGCAAATTCGACGATCACGGTGACGGGCACCGTCAGTCTGCCGAGCGGGATCACGCTGACCGGATCGTCGGTCGACATCGCGAGTGACGCCATCCTCGCGTCCGGGACATCGGTCATCATCAACGCGAGCCAGACGAATATCGGCGCTGGGGCGACCATTTCGGGCACCTACCTGGTTGGCAGCCTTTCGGTGCCGACCGGCACGGTGTTCCTCGGCGGCGATACGGTCATCAATGCGAGCGGCAGCGTGACCCTCGGCGATATCGAAGGGACCGGCAGCGGCGGTCAGTCATTGACGGTGAACGCGACATCCGGGACTGTCGAACTGGATGCCGTCGGCACGACGGTCGCGCTCGGAAGTCTTGCGGTCACGCTCACGACCGGCGATATCACCCTCGGCTCGGTGACCACGACCGGTGCGCAGGTTTACACAGCCTTCAGCGTCGGCTTCAACAGCGGTGCCGTGCTCGCGATCTCCGGGCAGCCGGGCTCCGGCGCGATCAGTTTCGCGACCAATGCCATCACGACGGTGCCGCTGACGGGATCGGTGAATGCCTCCGTGACCGCCGGCCTGATCACGCTCGACGGCGAGACCGCAGGCGGCAGCATCGGAATCGGCACGGGGAGTGGTACACTCGTCGTCGGGCAGGACGTGCTCAGCTCGTTGCACGGCTCCGCGATCGTGATCGGCGACGCCAATGCCGGCATCGCCGTCGGCGGCACGGTGACCACGCCGGCGAATTTGATCCTCGATGGCGCCTCGATCACGCTCGGCACGAATGCTGCCGTCACCGGTGCTGGCAACCTGACCTTCGCGACTAACGCGCTCGCGATCAATGGCGCGCCGCTCACGATCCTGAACAACGGTACCGCCGTCGTGCACGGGACCAACGGCAACAACGACATCCTACTCGCCGACGGCGTCACCAGCAGCGCATTGGTGATCAATTCCGCATTGCTCGCGAAACTCGGCACCGGCCGGGTCGTGATCGGCGACAGCCAGGCCGACATCACCCAGGCAATCGTGCTGCCGGGCAATGTCTCGTTGCTCTACAGCACCCTATCCTCGCAGCTCGTGCAGCTGACCGGGACCGCCTATACCAGCTTCGGGTCCAGCACGGTCCTTGCCGGGGTGACGATAGACATCGTGTTCGACGGCCGCGACTTCACGACCACGACCAACAATCTCGGCCAGTATTTCGACGTGATCTCGGGCTCGGCGGCCGGCCATCACGATGCCGTCATCGTGCTGACGAGCGGCGCGAGCGGCTCGGCGTTCTACGACTTCACCGGGACGACGCTCTCCGGCCTCAACGTCTATGGCGCGACCCTGTACTTCCAGGCGGATGGTACCGCTGTCGCGTCGTCCGTCGGCAATCTTGCGACCCAGCTCTCGGCACTCACTACCGGCGCGCCGCTCGATGGGGTGCCGCAATTCTCCAACAGCGGCATCACCACGGCCAACAGCAACAGCCTGATCATCGATGTCACCGGCGTCGCCACGCCCGTGACCCTGCCCGGGATCAGCAGCACCGGGGCCGTGACGGTGATCGACAGCGGTGGCATCACGCTCAACGGCGTGACCGCATCGGCGCTGAACCTCGCCACGGATACGACCACCACCCTGGATGCCGGAACCTACGCGATCGGCACCGGCGGCTTCGGTGGATCAGCTTCAGTGACCCTGAACAGCAGTGTCACGCTCGATCGCACGGGAAGCTTCGCGCTAGCCACCTTGTCCGGGAATGGCCCGATCAATATCGGCACGGCGACGGGCAGCGGCCTCAACCTCTCTGCGGCGCAACTCGCGAGCTATAGCGCCAATACCGAACTCCTGCTCGGCGACGGCAGCAGCACGATCACCGCGAGCGGCACTATCGCGATGCAGGGCGGCATCGTCTTCAACGGTCCGATGAGCCTCGTGGGTGATACCGAGATCGATACCGCCGCGGCCGGCGCCGATCTGATCCTCAATGGCACAGTCAATCCGGTGAACAACGCGATCGGCCTCACCTTGGGCAGCGGTGGCGATATCTTCTTCGGCGGCACGGTCGGTCTGCCGACGGCGCGGCTGCATCAGCTGACGATCACGACGGCGCGCAACGTGACCGTGCTGCAGGCCCCGACCAAATTCGCGACCTTGTGGTTGGACGGCTTCAACGCGATCAATATTGCCGGCCTGCTTTCGGTCGGCCAGCATTCGCTGGAATCCGACGGCGACGTCGCGATCTTCGCCACCGCGGTCGACGGCCGTATCGTCGCCGGCAACAATGCCTCGGTCACCGCCGGGACGATCTCGAATTCGAACGTGACGGCGACGAATATCCAGGTCGCTGCGGTGACGGTATCGGACTCGACCTTCACCTCTACTCGATCGGCCGACGTCAACGCGTCGGGGGCGATTACCGGATCGAACATCACCGCCGGCGTGGCCAATATCTCGGCCTCGTCGATTTCGACGACGACGGTGACGGCGACCAACATCACGGCGACAGCCAACAGCTACTCGGGCGACAGTTTCAACTCGCCGAATGTGCCGGTTCTGAACGGCGGCGACGCCAGTCGCGGCGGCAACAAATTTAATGGCCAGCCCTTGTCGAGCGCTGTTGTCCAACTCGCTAGCCTGAACGTTCCCGAAAATGCCTCGAACCCGAGGGTGTCGTCCGGCAAGAATGGCGACGCGGATCAGGGCGGCGATGGCAGCGATGATGACAAGAAGAAGAAAAAGGAAGCCAAGGACGCCAAAAACGGCAAGACGGGTAAAACGTATGACTATGCCAATCAGTATGTCGAAAAACTGCTGAGCGGGAACAAGTCGAAGCCGGAATAACATGCGGCGAGGGACGATGCGGTTTGCAGCGGCGCTCATTGCGGCGGCTCTGACGTTCGGGGCGGGTGACGCTGCCCTGGCCGCGGCGGATCCCGCAGCAACGTCTTACTGTATCAAGCCTGCCGCGACGCTGGCGCCGCTGTGTCCCGATATCCTCGCCGGCAAGCCCGACGCCTATGACACGCTGGCCGCCGATCTCGAGCGGGCGGGACAGTACGCGCAGGCGGCCGCCGTCGTCGGCGAGGCCGCGGCCTTGCGGCAGAAGGCCGGCGTGGTGGCGGGGTCGCCGGGCGCCGAAGCCCTCGCCCTCAGCCTCGCTGCACTGTCGCGCGACGATCACAAGGCCGGCGATTATCGCGCCGCGGCCGCCGCGGCAACGCAGGCGGTCGCGATGGCGCCGGCGACCAGCGCGGCCGCCCAGTCGGCGGCGCTACTCGCCGCCGGGATCGCCGAGCGGGCGCTCGGCCATTACACCGCCGCCGAGCCGAGGCTCCGCCAGGCACTCGCCCTCCGGATTAAATCGCCGGGTCCGGAGACGACGGGCGCGGCCGATGCCCTCGATGCCCTGGCCGATCTGCTCGGCAATGCCGGCAATTTGCGCGAGGCCTATGGCGAGGCCAGCCAGGCTGTGCAGATTCGCCACAAGACCGAAGGCAAAAACGGCGCGGGATTCGCCCATAGCGCCGTGCTGCTGGCGCTGATTACGCGGGCGAGCGGCCATTACGCCGATGCCGAACAGCTGGCGCTGCAGGCGCAACAGGCGGCGCGCCAGTCGCTGGGTCCCGATCACCCCGAATTCGCCAAGGCGCTCAACGTGCTCGGCATCGTGTATCGCGCCGAGGGCCGGGTGGCCGATGCCGAATACGTGACCAATCTCGCGCTTGGCATTCAGATCAAGGCATTCGGCAAGGCGACGCCGGATATCGCGACCACCGCGAACAATCTGGCACTGGTCTATCAGCAGCAGGGCAAGCTCGCGAAGGCGGAATCGCTGTTCCGCCAGGTTCTCCAGATACGCATCGCCGCGCTCGGCGGCGATCATCCCGATGTCGGCAATACCTATGACAACCTCGCCGGACTGATGCGGCGGATGGGCCGGCTCGACGAAGCCGAGCAGGATTACGAGCAGGCGATCGCGATCCAGGCCGCCGCCCTCGGGCCGGATCACCCGGATGTCGCCTCGGATCTCGCCAATCTCGCCTATGTGCTGCGCATGGAGGGTCAGTTCGATCAGGCCGAGGCGCTGCTGCGGCGCGCGCTGGCGATCCGGGTCCGGGCCTTGCCGCCCGGCCATCCCGATATCGCCGCAACCGAGGTCAGCCTCGGCGACGTCCTCCAGGCCGAAGGGCGGTCCAACGACGCCGAGGCCGCCTATCTGCAGGCGCTGGCGATCCAGCAAAAAGCGCTGGGGCCGCGCCATCCCTCCGTCGCGATCACCCTCAATGATCTGGCGGCGCTCTACCGCACCGCCAACCGCATTCCCGAGGCCGCCGCCAATTACACCAAGGCGCTGGAGATTCAGAAAGCGGCGCTGCCGCCGGGCGACCCCGACATCGCGATTACCCTGGGCAATATCGCCGACGTCCTCGCCTTCGAGGGTCGCTTCGACGAGGCCGACAAGATGCAGCGCCAGGCGCTCGACATCCGCGAGCGTGCACTCGGGCCGCATCATCCGCTGGTCGCGACCAGCCTCGGCAATCTCGCCAAGCTGCGGCGGCTGCAGCGGAAGATGGGCGAGGCCGAGAGCCTGCAGCGCCAGGTCGTCGATATCCGCCTTGCCGCCTATGGACCCGACAATCCCGATGTCGCCCAGGACTATAGCGATCTCGCCGAAATTCTGAGCGACGAGGGTCGGACCAAGCCGGCGCTCGAAGCGATGCGCAAGGCGACGGCGATCTATCGCGCCCGCAACGCCGGCGCTGACCAGCAGACCCCGGCCGATGCCGATGCCGAGCGCAAGGCGGCGCGCTTCATCTTCGTCAATCACGTCTACATGCTCGAAGCGGCGATGCGGAAATCACCACCGCGTCAGGCCAAGGCGCTGCTCGCCGAATCCTTCGAGGTGGCGCAGCTCGCCCAGAACTGGAGCGTCGGCGCGGTGGTGCAGCAGATGGCCGCACGCTTCGCCACCGGCAC